>JBICHS010000224.1:0-5406 GCA_043101135.1 Phycisphaeraceae bacterium JB051 | reverse complement strand
ATGGGGATTTCCCGCACGGACCGCAGCGGCCCATGCCTGGGAATCAAAACGCGTGTTGTCCCAATTGTGCGTTCGCATGAAGCCTTTATCACTGGCATCGTAACAGCCATCAAAAAACCAGCCGTCAATACGATCACCATGCTGCTTGGACCAGCATGCAATCATCTTCATGTAACGATTTTGAAAAATCGCTTTTGAAGGATCATCATCCTCCCAGCCCAGCGCCTCACGGAAAGCCTGGGTTTGCAGATCAATTTCGGCAGGGAGATACGCAATGACTTTGATCCCACGTGCATGCATGGCATCTGCCACTTCTGCCATCAAATCACGATCCGAGCAACAACCGGGGATCAATGATTCAAGGTAAGCATTGGGGCTACAGTAAAACCCGGTGTTTTGACCGAAGGTAAAAATCAACCAGCGCGCACCGGTTCCTGCAATCTCATCCGCAAACCGCTGTATGTCAAAGCGATTGATCACCGCGTTAAAGTCCGGGTTTGGCATACCATTTTGGGGGTAAATACCTTTGAGATAATGGACCATTACGCCGAATGGGCCGTCCTGCATCCACTTGATCTGTGCCATGAGAAAATCCATCTTTCCAGATTATGTGTTCGATTATCCTGTAATCGTCAAGTCGTTTGGTTACTGATCCAGCAACTTGGCTTTGCCATAGCGTTGGGGATTCTTACCTCCAGAGACAATCCCATCAAAGAGTAAGAGTGCGACCCGCGTGTTGAACCTGCCTTGGAGATCACTGTCGTTAATTGCAGCAGCGATGCCTAACTGTTTGCCATCACGCTTACCCAAGGGATCGAGAATATCCCACGCGATTTTTAAACGGTATTGCGTGATACCATCAACGCGTTTGACATCCAGCTGGCAGTCCTTGCCTTGCTTGAGTAAGCCTTGCGATAAAGGACTTGCGCCCGGCAGCAGGTGAGCATACACTTCCGGGCCGCGTGGCGTTAGGGCCAGACAGATATCAGAGTTGGTGCGTTCGTTCTTCTCTGCAAGCAGATTACTATTGGCTTGACGCCAAGGCAGCACATCGAAGTCCAGTTGCAGGCTGTCCTGATCCCATGTGGTTCCAGAACGTGTGTCACAACGATGCACATCATCACGCACCAATGCCTGAACATAGACAAAATGTTCGTCGTAGCCGTAACCCATTTGGGCAGACAAATCATCCTGCCCCCCAAAGGATGTCTCCGGGTGATCCTTCCATAGATTCTTTTCATCGGGCAGCAAGTCCACCATCTGTAACTGCCCCCATGGATCATTCGGTTTGACACGTGAGACGACCATACAGGTGACATCACCTTGCGATTGAAGTTGCGTGCCAAACCTTGAATGAAAGCTGTTTTTCACCTGGTGAACACGCGTAGAAACAATACCTGTTGGCAGTGGACTGGCCAGTTGCATTTGCTTGCCAGCGGGAATTTGAATCTCGCGTTGCTCAATCACTTGCTCGTCGACATGCATGCTCAACGTCCCTTGCCAATCGATGGCCGAGACATTGGTGATGGTTTGATTGATCTGCCAGGTGTGATCGTTTCGCTGTGTGGTGATGGGGCCAAAGCTCAATTCCGGGGCGACCTCCAGATGCTGGACTGCCTTCCAGATGGTCTTGCCACCAGCCGTCAAACGCAGGTATCCGACGTTGGGGCCCAATGGAGCGTTGGCAGCAATGGGCAACGAGATTGTCATCGGCTTGTCGACCTGCATGGTGAAGGTCTTGCGGAACTGCTGCTGACTGATGTTGGCATCGGTGTCGAAGGTCAATGTCACCGGTTTATCCGTTAACTGCCGGGAAAATTCAATATCAATGTCTAGCGGCTTACCACGCGTGATGGTCCAATTGGGCTTCGTATGGAGCAGTGGCTTGATACGGTTGGGGCCATACATCTTTGCGGAGATGTTTCGGATGTACATAGGCATGCGTGTGAGTTTGAGTTCGAGCAATCCGCCACGCGTCTGAACAGCTTGAATGTTACCCATGCCATCCACCTGATTGACCTTGTCAACACCAGCGTCGAAGACCAGCGTACGATCCCTGTCACTGGCATCCCAGAGTGCAGCCACCAATTCATGCGTGCTGCAATCCTCAAAGATGTAGCCCCAAAAGTCCGAGCCCAGGTAATCAAGCTTGCCGACAAATTTTGCGTTACCGATCTGGTCAATACACGCTCGGATCATCGGCACAGCGGGTTTGGGCGAAATGTACTTGGGCCCAAAGGGTTGGCCTTTGACCAGGTTGTAAAAAAATCCGTAGCCCGGTTCGCCTGCATAATCCCCGAGATAAAAAATCGTATGGGTATCGGCACCGCCGGCTTTGTAAATGATCAGCGATGTCGTGATGCCATAGGAATGATTGAGCACACCGCCTGCAACACCGTCGGTAAAGCCGAACTCGGTACCCATGAAAGGGATGTCCTTGCCGACGTATTTGGCGACGATGCGTTTGGCTTCACCGATCCCCTGCTCCACGGAAGTTTTTTCCGGCGGGTATCCCTTGTAAGGATGACAGGACTGCACATCCAGGTAGTTGCCCAAACCTGCTTTGAGCAATTTCTCAAGGTATTCCGTGTCGTTGAGACCTGAAAGCGTCGGGCCTGCGACCAGGCCGTTGGGATCGACCTCGTGGATCACACGGTGTGCCACCTCGAAGACCTTGACGATTTCATCCACCGTGCCGTACCAACCCCAGGGAATGCAAGGCTCCCAGAGAATTTCATATGTCCGGTGAGGTAGTTGACTGTAGTTATCACGAATGTGTGTGACCATGCGACGCAAAAATGCTTCATATTCCGCATAATCTTTGGGAGGCAGTCTTGTCGTCCCGCGATATTTGCGTTGTTCCTCAGGCAGACGATCCTGATCCACCGCCCAGATGGGAAAACCTGAGAGTTGGAAGTTGGGATAGATTTTCATTTCACGGATGACCTGCGGATACTGATCCCGGGCAGCCATGGGCTCAAAATCCTCTGGCCCCTTGGCTTCGAATCTGTTCCAGTGATAGCCAAGCCCTGCGGTCTGAATGCCAAGATAGGGATAGGCATCCCAGCCTAACGGGTGACCGTTGCCCAGAATCGTGGTGCCCTGCATGCCCAGATACCATTGGGTCCATTGGTAGGATGGATCAGGCTTGATCTTTGCCACCACGGCATAGGTCATCATGCCTGCGGGGCGTGAACCTTTTGACGGGATGATCGCTCCTGCGTCTTGCCCCATCGCACGCAGTTCAAAGTATCCGAGTTTGTCGCTGGGTAATGAGATACTGGCTTTGCCATCAACAAGCGCAGTGGACGCCATGTCTAAGAGCTTGTTCCCCAACATATCAAACAGCGCAAAAGCCGGCGTCTGTGTTGGTGCATTGTCTTGGTCACCTGCCCATCGTATATGCAACTCTGCTGATTCATACTGTTCAAACAGATTCAAGTTTGCATGATTGGTTTGCAACTGCCAATCCGCTTTGGCGGTCCATGCTGCGCAGAGCATGATTAAGATCACACCAAGTGTGCGTTTCATATTCATCTCCTTTGCCCAATGCAAAGTGGTTGTGTTCGTCTGTTATTTGGAAGGGGTGTATGTGCGTACCTGGATATCATCAATCCACAACGTGGCAGCGCTTTCGCGAGGTACCTTCACATTGAATCCCAAAAGTGTTGCATCCGCAGGCAAATCTTTAAGAACCACTTCGTAGACAGTCCAATCGCAATCTTTTTTCACCAGCAACGGTTTATCAAGCTTGATGTGATGATCCTTTTTTTCACCTTCAACTTTGTAAACCAACCCCAAACTGGCAGGATACTTTTCGTCCGCGTTTTCACATCGGTATGCCATGCGATAAAGGACCTGTGCACCTGCCTGCAGTGACAACTTAAATCCCTGAACCACAATGGTGTGATCCTTTTTCGGCTCGTTGTTCCCGCCTTCCAATCGCAGTGCATGCAACCCGCGATAGACAACATCAAGGTCAATTCGGGTTCGATCGTGACGGGTGATGTAATACGCACCATTGCCTTGTTCGAAGCTGCCGTTCTTAACGAGATTTTCGCCCCACGGAATCTGCGGTTGTTGCTGCTGTGCCAATGCTGAAGATGTCATCAGACATCCAATCAAAAACAAAGTACCGGGTAACTGCTTGAATGAGGACATGCAAAAAATTCCTTGTCACGTTTGTGACTTGATATGAGAAATACTTACTTCCAATTTTCCATGTAGGGATACTTGCGATAGAAATTCGTCCAACCCACCGCAATGGACTCTTCGGGATTGGTCTTGCAGTGCCCGTCTGCATAGAGCATGTTCACTGCCCCACCGCTGTGACGGAAATCGATTTTATCGCCGGTGTTGAGGCTACTGGAGCCCATGTAGGGTGTGTCTTCGCTGGCGTCGGCCACCACACCTATCTGCGTGGGTTTACGAATGTCAATCTGGCGCAGCCACGCATCGGCCCACAAGCCCCCCACCGAGCTGTCGGTCAAGGCATAGTTGTTGTAACCCATCCCCGAGAACGCGGTCCGTGAGCACTGATCGGAAAGCAACACCGGACACTGAAACACTGAAGGGTTGGGCGAAGCATTGTTAAACCATCGATAATCATCAACGTTGGGAACCGGCGTGCGATCGTTGACATAGGGCTTGAACAAATCGATCCAATAAAGTTTCCCACCCGGATTCTCATTGGTCGCAGCAGTGAAACCTGCAGGTGGGAAAAACTCATTGAAGTCAGATTGATACATCGTGAAACACAAACCAATCTGCTTCATATTCGTCAAACAACTCAGCGTCTTGGACTGCTCCCTGGCAGCACGCAGCGCAGGCAGCAAAATGGCAATGAGAAGCGAAATGATCGAGATCACCACCAACAACTCAATGAGCGTAAAAGCCCGTGAAGGTAATCCGACAGTGCTTCTGGGACGCATTAAGATTGGGATCCGGTTCATCATCTTGACCTGTAGATTGGATGGACAGCATGAAGCATAGGTTGTATTTCTGCTTACATTTTGATTTTAGAGCAGATATTTAACCTGAAAATGGTAAAATTCTGACATTTGATGGTAGAATTGAGAATTCGAACCATCTCAGATCCGACACGTCAGCACATGATATTCAGCCCAGGAATTGGGGGAAGCAGCAACATGCCCATAAGTCGGGAACAAATGCGATGCGCCTTTGGGGCGATTATCCGGCGATGCCTTGAACATCCGGTTGCCATCGAATCCCGTTCTGTGATCTTCCCCGAGCCGGGCAACATCATGTTCTCGGGTAAGACGCAGCAGCAGGATCACATCTTCGTTGTCCTGCTTGGTGGGAAACAGCAAACACGACACTGGCAAGACGGACACCTGACACATACCACCTTCACCACCAACCATGTCTATTTCATGGATACGCAAT
>JBICHS010000223.1:0-3019 GCA_043101135.1 Phycisphaeraceae bacterium JB051 | reverse complement strand
TACATGGATGAACCGCAAGCCTTGTTCAAGGTGAGCACAAGTCTGGCAACAGGCCAACAACTCACCGCAGTGTGCAAGACAGCAGGGCAGACTGTGACCATGCCAGCCTCAGCCCAGTTTACGGTCGCCGTACCGCTTGATCAGATTCCCGATGGCGAGCATCCTGTTGACTTGAGTTTATACAACGGTCAGCAGAAAGTCTCAGCTACCTGCACCATGCTCATTAAGCGACCTTCTCACAAAGGCGCTACTCAGATCAATCAGTTCACGCGTAGCCTGATTCATGAAGGCGAATCGATCTTCCAGTTTGCACCACTTCTGGTTGCAGCCTGGAGTCATCAGAAACGTGACTACATGGAAGGCGTTGTAGATTTCTATGCACGTCACGGATTTAAGTACTTGCACATTTTGGTTCAACCAGCTGCATTGGAGCAGGGCGTTTGGGCGCTAAAACGTGCTCAAGATCATGGTATCCGTGTCTTGCTCTGGACCAAGTATTTTGATGCGACCGATGAGCAGATCACAATGATGCGCAAGAAGCTGGACTTTCCCAATGTGTACTGTCAGATGGTCATCGATGAGCCGGAGCTCAAGTTGCCATCAGACGTCACGCGTGATTTCCTGCGCAAGATGAAGCCACTGTTTCCCTATCATCCAGTGATGATGAACAATACGGTCATTGGGATTCCCGGTCGGTACGCCAATCTTGAAACCGACATTTTGATGATCGATGACTATATCACCAACACGGAAAACCGTACGGTTGCATCAGTCGTCAAAGCCACAGACTTGATGTACGAAGTGGGTGCAGATCAAGGCAAACCCTGTTACTACTTTGTGATTAGCCAGGCAATGCATCACTACCGCGAGCCGACTTATGGTGAACAGATTGCCCAAGTCTATGGCAATATTGCAGCCGGCTGCACGGGGATCAGTTATTTCGACTCGACTCCCAAAAACCCCAGTAACTGGGAAGCCTTCATTCAACTCAATAAGGAAATCCAAACCCTTGAGGATGTATTGCTTTCAGAACAGCAGATCGGTCAAGCTGCCTGTTCAGTCGATCCCAAACGACTGCGAAACACCACACGCTTGCATGATGGTTATGCATATATCATTGCCTGTAATATCGATGAAAACCCCATGAGCAAGGTTGACTTTATTCTACCTGCTGGTTGGACATATGCAGGTCATGCCCAGGTGATGTTCGAGGATCGTCAACTGTCAGTAACCGATAGCAAGTTCACCGACAGCTTTTCAGGTCATGCCCGTCACGTGTACAAGATCAAAGTCAAAAACTCGATTACTCAAAATTGATGCTGTTATTTGATACAGAGCATTCATTAGCATTTGTCACTTTGTATCATTCTCTGAATCTTGTTCCGATGAATGCTGGTTTATAGAAATGTGTCTCACCTACATCAGTTTTGTTTACACCGATCCCGCCTTGCTTAATGTCAATGGGGCGGTCAATGCGCAGGCGGATTTTATGAGATATGTTTGATATGAATATGTTCACGGATGGTGTCGCTGCCACATATTAATTGAACATAGCTTGCTACACTTTGTTTTCGTTGTTTAATTACATATATTTCAGCCAGTCTTCTTTAATCTTGCGGACACAGCCGACTTGTTGGGGCAGGCCAGTTTCGGCGCTTTGGATGGCGGCAAAACAGATGGCCAGTGACTGGAGGTTGTCGCGACCGCTGTTGGTTGGTTGGCGATTTTGTTCGATGGCACAAAGTAACTCACTCATCGTGCCATCCATACCGTCAGGGAACCAGGATCCTTCCAGCTTGGGGGTGGCGATGCCTTGAGGTGTGCTGAGCTTGACGCGCTGTTCGTTGACATCATCACCTTCACTGCAGAGGGTGCCTTGATCGCCGATGACCAGTGTGCGTGCGGTCATACCTGCTTGTGTAGCAGCACGGAAGATCAGCGTTGCCTGTGCATGTTCGTAGCGAGCGCATACCTGAGCCAGTAGTGCTGGGCGAATAGGCTGTTCTTTTAACTTTGTCACTTGTGCCATGACTTCAATGGGTTTTTGATTGGGCATGAAACTCTGGAGCATGTCGAACCAGTGGATTGCAAAATCGTAGAGAATCAAATGGGGAATATGCTCAAAGGGTTTGCCTTTAACCCACGTGTGATCCCAAGCAACCAGGCTGTCGACACTGCTGACATGGCCGATGAGATTGGCAGCGATGGCCTGACGCATCCAACTCATGTTCGGTGCCCAGCGTGCATTTTGATTGACCGCAAGTTTAACCCCACACGCATCGGCAAGGTCAACAAGTTCTCGGCCAAAGTCCAGGTCAAGGACAAACGGCTTTTGACTCAGGACATGTTTGCCCGCAAGAATGGCTTGCCTCAGTAGTGATGCACGCGGTGTGGGATGGGCAGCAATATCCACCACATCAATGTCATCCCGATTGAAAATGTATTCGGGTCGTTCATACGCAGCTGCATCAGGATAGAAGCGATCACGTTTCTCCCTGGCATGTTCAATGTTTGGATCCGCAAAAGCGACCACGTCGTATCCAGCGTTTTGGTACGCTGTCAGATGCACATCCGTGATCCCCCCACAAGCGATCAGACCAATCCGAGGGCGATATCGTCGAGGGCGACTGGGGCGATAACTTATGTCAGGCAAATCCAACATAGCTATATTCGTCTTGGCCCGTGTTGCATATTCGTTTGTTGAAGCCGTATTTTGATCGGGCTCAGTGGTCGGCATGCATAGCTCCTTGATTTCATGTCAGTTTCTTGGATGATCTGATGTCATCACCATGCTTTGGGGTATCACGCATTTGCCCAATCAAATACGAGTGAGAAATTCAGATCCTTATCATCACGCAAAGCAGCATACGCACTGGGCGCGTCTTCAATACAAGCAATCTTCTGGATGAAATGCTTGGTAGATAACGTCCCACGTCGAAAGTGTTCCAAGGCGTTTTGTCTGTCTTCAACGGTGCGGTCAAATGGAGATAGAATGATGACACCTTCACCAGGGCAGAAT
>JBICHS010000222.1:0-10489 GCA_043101135.1 Phycisphaeraceae bacterium JB051 | reverse complement strand
CACCACCTATCTCTTCCCCGAAGACATCAAGCAATTCGACAAGCATGTCGGTGGCAGCTTCTCAGGCATTGGTGCAGAGGTCATGATCGACGAAACGCTTAACCGCGTAAAGATCGTCTCCCCACTCGAAGAATCTCCCGCATGGAAATCCGGCGTCCTCGCCGGTGACATCATCTACGAAATCGATGGTGAAGACACCGAAGGCCTTTCCATCACTGATGCCGTCGATCGCCTCACCGGCCCGGTTGGAACCGAAGTGACCATCGTCGTTCGTCATAAGACCGGCGAAAAGGAAACCATCAAAATCACCCGTGCGATCATCAACATTCAAACCGTCAAAGGTTTCACCCGTGATAAGGATCATCACTGGGATTACATGCTCGATCCGGTCAACAAGATCGGCTACATCCGCCTGACTCAGTTCAACAAGAACTCGGGGCCGGACATGAAGGCTGCCCTTGAACAGCTCAACGACAATGGTGCCAAGGCCGTGATCCTGGACCTGCGTTTTGATCCAGGTGGCCTGCTGCCCACCGCCATTGAAGTCGCGGATATGTTCCTGCCCGGTGGCAAGAAGATCGTCTCCGTCAAAGGCCGTGTCGTTCCCGAAGACGTGACCTACTCCACCGATTCGGGCACCGTCTTTAATGGCGAAGTCGTCGTCCTTGCCAACGAATCATCGGCATCGGCTTCTGAAATCGTCACCGGCGCATTACACGATAATCACCGTGCAAAATTCGTCGGCACACGTACCTTCGGCAAAGGTTCCGTCCAGCAAGTTCGCCCATTGGCAACCGGTGAAGGTGCTCTGAAAATCACCAATGCCTACTACTATCTTCCTAACGGAGAAAAGATTCACCGCGTCAAGGATGCCAAAAACTGGGGCGTGAATCCTGACCCCGGTTTCTACGTTGCCATGAATCCGGAACAGATCAAAGACATGCTCAAGATTCGCCGTGACAGTGATATCCTCAACGACGAAAACGGCTCGGAAATCCGTAAGGAAATCTCACCCAAGTGGATCACTGACAAGCTCAAGGATCTGCAATTGGCTGCAGGTCTGGAAGCTGCCATCGGCAAGATCAAGTCCGGTGACTGGCCCAAAGTCGGCACCGAAGGCACCGAGGAAGTCCGTAATGCCATCCTCCTGGAAAACCTGATTCGCACCCGTGAACTGCTTCAGGAACGGATGGACGAAGTCGAAAAAGAAATCAAGAAAATCGAGTCCGGCGAGAAGATCGAAGAAGATACCAAGCCTGTCGCTGCCGGTGCCGTAAAGGACAAAACTGAAGACGCCGAGCTGGTTCCTACTGAGTAATCAGGCATCGTTTAGACAAGACATTTTTACAACAGATGAACACAGGTACACACAGATTTAAAATTCGGATACAGCATTGACATCCATGTCTTTATCTGTGTTCATCTGTGTTTATCTGTGGTTTCATTTTTTTGAAAACCAATTGCCATGTCCCTGATCCTTGCTCTTGAATCGAGTTGTGATGAAACCGCTGCATCCGTTGTGCGTGATGGGCGTGTGATTCTCAGTAATGTCATTGCGACCCAGCATAAGCTTCACGTCGAGTACGGCGGTGTCGTGCCGGAGATCGCAAGCCGTGCGCACATTGAAAAAATCCTGCCAGTGATCGATCAGGCGGTGACCAAGGCTGGCGTGACGTTTGATGAACTCGATGCCATCGCGGTGGGCAATCGCCCGGGGTTGATTGGCTCACTGCTCATCGCTGTCAGTGCAGCCAAATCCCTTTCATGGTCTCTGGGTAAACCGCTCATCGGCGTGGATCACGTGCAGGCTCATCTCTATGCAGCGGACCTGGTGATGGACACGGACACCCCGCTTAGCGAACCAGCTTATCCCGCATTGGGGTTGGTGGTTTCGGGTGGTCACACCTGTCTGTATCACGTAACGAGTGCGCTTGAAATGACCAAGCTGGGCAACACGATTGATGATGCCGTTGGCGAAGCGTATGACAAGGCAGCCGTGATTCTGGATGCGGGCTATCCCGGCGGGCCGATGCTCGACAAGCTGGCTCAGACCGGTGATCCCAAAGGTGTTGATCCCCTGCCGATTTCACTGCTTGATAAAGACTCATTGGATTTTTCCTACTCAGGTTTGAAAACCGCGCTACTTTACCGCGTGCGTGGCAATCCGTCGGGTAAAGGTAAGGACGTCACCTTCGAACGCTCTGCTGCGGATTTATCTGCAGATGAAAAAGCCAATCTCGCAGCAGCGTTTCAGCAGGCGGCCATCGGTGCGGTGACCAAGAAGGTCAAACGTGCTTTGGACCAAATGGCAGAACAAGGCAAGACGCCGCAGCGCATTCTTGTGGGTGGCGGCGTGAGTGCCAACTCTGAAATTCGCAAACAAATGCTGGCATTGGGTGAGCAGCGTAACATGCAAGTTTGCCTCCCCCCCATGTCCGTCTGCCTGGACAACGCTGCCATGCTCGCGGGTCTGGCACATCATCGCTTTGTTGCAGGTGATTTTGACACACTGGATTTACCGGTGATCGCAACTTCGGCGATGTGATTTTTTTACCGCCAAGACGCCAAGAACGCCAAGGTCGGAAGAGAAGAATTTCATATAACCACAGATACACTGAGACAAAGAGACTCAGAGTTAAAACAAGCAGAGTTTTCCTCTTGTTTGTTTCGGGCTCTGTGCCTCTGTTTCTCTGTGGTTTTAAAAATGGTTTTCTCTGCCTTGAAAACTTGGCGATCTTGGCGTCTTGGCGGTTAAAAAATGAATCAGTAAAACACACCACCCGTATAAAAAAAAGTTCCCCCTCGGGTGGTGGGGCCCGAGGGGGAGGAGGGAGAAGGAAGCGGATTGTTTTTCCAAGACAGGATCAGGGGTTAAGAATTACCCATCTTGGAATTGTCTGGCATTCTCCGTAACGCCCATTAACATCCCTGCCGCTTCCTTTCACGATGGTCTAAAAACAAGAGGGGTTGACTTGCTTTTGGACCGGGTTGGTGAATAACAAACTACACTGGGGTTTGGGGATTAGGGTTTGGGGTGTGGGGTCAAGACAGAAGTTGTTTTGTTCGAAACTTTGTCTTATCCCTACACCCTAAACCCAATACCCCACCCCCTGTTTTACGAACAACCCATCGATGCACCGCAGTTGAGGCACTTATAGCAGGTGCCGCTGCGGACGGTGATGGTGCCGCAGACATCACATGCTGGCGCGTCGGCCTGCATCTGGGTCATGGCGGCGGTCATGGCTGCGGTGGCGGTTCCGTCACTGGAACTTTCCTTGCTACCGTTGCTGCCGTTACCGTTGTTGGACTTACCCGATGACGCATCGGTGTCGTCGCTCAGACGACCGCCCTTACCGAGTGTGCTTTGCATTCTCGGGGACTTGTCGAGCTTGACGGTTTCGGTGGCCTTGGACTTGCTGCTGCCGTTGCCGTTGGAGCTGCCAGCGTTGTTCGAACCTTTGTGTTCTGCAACGGACTGAGCCTTGGACTGTGCCTTGGCGGTGGCAGGCTTCTTATCAGCCGGACGTTGCGGTGCATTGGCAGCGCGGTAGCCGGGGATGAACTCCATGCCCAACCAGCGGAAGATGTAGTCGACGAGCGACTTGGCAAACGGGATGTCGCGGTTATGCGTCATGCCTGCAGGCTCAAAGCGCTGATGGGTGAACTTGGTGACCAGTGATTCGGTCGGCACGCCGTATTGCAGTGCGATCGAGATCGCGGTACCCAGTGAGTCCATCAGGCCGCCGATGGTGGAGCCTTCCTTGGCCATGGTGATGAACAGTTCACCGGGGCAACCATCTTCGTAGAGACCGACGGTGATGTAGCCTTCGTGACCAGCCACGTTGAACTTGTGCGTCAAGCTGCGGCGGGTGTCGGGAAGACGACGACGCATGGGGCGTTCGATGATCTTCTCGATGATCTTTTCGATCGGCTTGGGGGCTTCAGCAGCGACAGACTTAGCGGCATCGGCCACGTCTTGTGCAACTTCGTCCTTACCTGCTGCGATGTTTTCATCGTCATCGACCTCCTCATCGGCATCCATCTTGGAGTTGAGCGGCTGAGACAGTTTGCAACCATCGCGGTAAAGTGCGTTGGCCTTGAGTCCCAGATCCCAGCTCATGCGATAGGAGTTGGCGATGTCAGTCACCGAAGCCTCGTTGGGCAGGTTAATCGTCTTGCTGATGGCACCGGAGATGAACGGCTGGGCGGCAGCCATCATGCGGATGTGGCCATGAGCATGAATGAAACGCTTGCCAAGCGGGCCGCAGGTGTTGGCACAGTCAAAGACCTTCAGGTCCTCATCGGTCAGATGCGGGGCACCTTCGATCGTCTGCGTGCCACAAACCTGGTAGTTGAGTTCAACGATCTGCTTGGCGGTGAGTCCCAAAGCCTTGAGCAGGTTGAAGTCTGCAGCCTTGGCTTGTTCTTCCAGACCAAGACGCTTGATGCAGTCTTCGCCAACGGTCCAGACGGTGAACGCCTGGCCGATTTCAAAGACGGTGGGCAGCGCGTCGGTGATCTTTTTCAGATCCGCATCGTTCATGCCCTTGTCCTTGAGGAAGTCAGCAAAGGTGCCCTTCTCAAAGGCGATGTCCAGGTGCAGGCTGCCCATCACGTAGCTGATGATGTCCTTGACCTGCTGCTCGTCGTAACCCATGTGCTTGAGGCTGGGCTTGAGCGACTGGTTGGCGATCTTGAAGTAACCACCGCCAGCAAGTTTCTTGAACTTGACCAGTGAGAAGTCCGGCTCGACGCCGGTGGTATCGCAGTCCATAAGCAGACCGATGGTCCCCGTGGGGGCGATGACGGTCGTCTGGGCATTGCGATAGCCGTGTTCCTGGCCGAGCTTGAGGGCGTCATCCCACGATGCACGAGCGGCACGCAGAATGTCCGAGGCGTTGCCGAGCGTACGAAACTCATCGGAACCCTCATTTAAGTAATACGAGTCAACGGGAACGGGCTTGATCTGCAAACCTTCGTAATCACCGAGCTCGTGGTCACGTGCAATGTCCGTATCCCGACTCACACCATACGCAGCGCGGCGATGGTTCCGGATCACTCGGAGCATGTGATCCTTGTTTGGATGGTAACCCGGGAACGGACCATGTTCAGCAGCCATCTGGGCACTGGTGGCATAGCTGCGACCGGTGAGGATGGCAGTCAGTGCACCACAAATTGCACGACCTTCGTCAGAGTCATAAGCGATGCCAGCCTGCATGAGCATGGCACCGATGTTGGCGTAACCCAGACCCAGTGTGCGGTACTCGTAGCTGAGGCGAGCGATTTCCTTGGAGGGGAATGCTGCCATGAGCACGGAGATTTCAAGCACCATGGTCCAGAGTTTAATGCCGTGTTCGTAACGTTCCAGATCAAACTCGCCGGTCTCTGCGTTGTAGAACTTGAGCAAGTTAAACGACGCGAGGTTACAGGCCGTGTTATCCAGGAACATGTATTCACTACAGGGATTGGACGCGTTGATGCGACCGGCTTGCGGGCAGGTATGCCACTCGTTAATGGTGGTATCAAACTGCACGCCGGGGTCGGCACAGCGCCAGGCTGCGTAGTTGATCTGATCCCAAAGTTGACGGGCGGGGAAGCTCTTGGCCACTTCGCCGTTGGTGCGGTTGATGGTTTCCCATGTACCGTCTTCGTCAACCCGCATGAAAAATTCATTGGGGATACGCACGGAGTTATTGGAGTTCTGGCCCGAAACGGTCTGGTAGGATTCGCCGTTGAAGTCGTAATCCAGTTTAAGGCCCAGACGTTCTGCCGTTTCACCGACGGTTTCCTGATCGGCTTCGCTGGTCTTGGCATCCTTGATGGCTTTGAAACCTTCGACAAGTGCGGCAACCTTGATTTCTTCGCGAACCTTCCAGTTGACGAATTCAGGGATATCAGGATGATCCAGGTCAAGACACACCATCTTGGCTGCACGACGGGTGGTCCCACCGGACTTGATGGCGCCTGCAGCGCGGTCACCGATTTTCAAAAAGCTCATCAGACCAGAAGATTTGCCACCGCCGGAAAGGGGTTCGTTTTCGGCGCGGATGTTCGAGAAGTTGGTGCCGGTACCTGAGCCATATTTGAACAGGCGTGCTTCGCGTGTCCACAAGTCCATGATGCCGCCCTCGTTGACGAGGCTGTCATTGATGGATTGGATGAAGCATGCGTGCGGTTGGGGATGCGTGTAAGCGTCTTTAGCCAGTTGGGTTTCACCGGTTTGATCATCGGTGTACCAGTGACCTTGTGCAGGACCATTGATGTCATACGCCCAGTTGAGGCCGGTGTTAAACCACTGCGGACTGTTGGGCGCACACATTTGGTTGAGCATCATGAATGACAGTTCGTCATAGAAGGCCTGAGCATCTTTGGCTGAATCGAAGTAGCCGTGGGTTTCCCCCCAGTAACGCCAGCAGCCGGCAAGGCGATGGATCACCTGCTGTGCAGAGCGTTCGGGACCGGTGACCACTTTGCCGTCCTCGTCCTTGATGACCTGACCGTTATCGTCAAGCTGCGGGACACCGGCTTTGCGGAAGTATTTACTGACCATGATGTCGGTCGCAAGCTGTGACCAGTCCGCGGGCACTTTCGCATCGTTCATTTCAAACACGACCGAGCCGTCCAGATTGCTGATCTTGCTTGAGCGAGTGGTCCACTCGATGGTGGAAAAGACATCAACGCCGTCCTTGGTGAATTTACGTTCGATCCTCATTGATCAAAAAACCCCTGATTTCATGGTGAAAAGATGATGATTAAAAGACGTATATCAGCCATGGGTATCGTGACCGTGCTCTGTATGCCCATTGCTAACCCCGACGTGCGCAGGCTGGGAGCGCACGTCTGGATACAGAGTCGGTAGTGAATTTGTCAGTCAACACGGGGCAGCGTCAGACCAGCTTGATCCTGGTACTTGCCACCCTTGTCTGCGTAACTGATCGCACAGACGCGATCGGCTTTGAGAAAGATCATTTGAGCGATGCCTTCGTTGGCATACACCTTGGCGGGCAGCGGCGTGGTGTTGGAGATTTCCAACGTGACCTTGCCACGCCATTCCGGTTCCAGTGGTGTGACGTTGACGATCAAACCACAACGTGCGTAGGTGCTCTTACCCACGCAGATCGCCAACACGTCACGCGGCACCTCGATCACTTCAACCGTCTCAGCCAGCGCGAAGCTGTTGGGCGGGATGATCACGTGATCAAGACCGGTTTTGTCGGTATCAATCGTCACGAACATGTCTTCGCCAAAATTCTTGGGGTCAACAATCGCTTGACCACCGGTGGGCGAGACATCGGTAAAGATCTTGAAGATCGGGCCGACCCGAAAGTCATAGCCGTAACTGGAGACGCCATAGGAGACGTGACCAGGACGCTTGACGTTGTCGGCAAACGGTTCGATCGGCACAAGTTCACGGATTTGCGAATCACATAAGACGGGCATTGCGTCACCCCTGTTTTTTCTGTCAGCCTGACGATTGACTTGATGACAAAGAAGTCAAGCGTTCCACCGGGCTGTGTTACCTGAGAATTTTCCACTCCGGGAGAGAAATGCCTAGACTGATCGCGCTGTGGTTGGACCACGACCCCTGCGTCTCAGAATTTGCGATTTTTCGCCCTCACGTCTCTGCTGGTGAATACCAGCGTTGTGTTACCGTGCTGCTTACTAATGCTATCGGCAACTTGAGTCATGTTACCCCAATATATTGTGGCTGCAATAGGTTTTGGGTGTAAATCTTGGGGATTTTTTCTAACCCTCTAATAAATCCAATAAAAACACAGGGTTAGGAAAGCAAGGGGTTTTCCCCGTTTTCGGTTTCGAAACAAAAATGACAGAATTTGTCAGGTTATCCACAAAATATTTTTCGTCTTCTGACCGAAAATACACCATATCCGGTGTGCAAACACAACCTAAAACACAACAGCATGGGGTCTGCATGATTGTAAGTTCTGAAAAATTCCAGAGCTAGAATGCACCGCCAGACACCCCTACCCACCACAAGATGTCAATACCCATGCCTAGATCACGTGTAAACCTATGTTATACATCACGATAAACCAATGAACCAGTAAATTGGTTATGCCAATTGGGCTGAACTCTCCCCACCCACCATCACTTGTGGTCGATTTTGACGTGTAAATGGTGGCAGCGAGATACCCCAGGGTAGGCTTTAGGGGCTCACGGACGGGACATGATCGCTTCATAGACCTTCACGCCCTGCTCCAACTGGTCGATGCCGATCCATTCGTCCCTGGTATGGGCCTGGGCAATGTCACCGGGGCCGAGCACCACCGTGGGAATCCCCGCAGAGCCCAGATCACCGGCATCGGTCGCGTAGGGCACGCCCAGCGGCTTGGGGTTCATGCCCATGTCACGTAAGACCTGCTGGACCGTCAACAGCAACTTGCCATCTTCGGCTGGGGGCAAGGGTGGAGCCATGAAATTGCATTCCATCTGCCAATCGATTCCCAGCAGTTTCTCTGACAGCAGATCATCAATTTCACGATACACATGATGCGGGTTTTCGCCAGGCACCATACGACGATCCATCTGAATCTCACAGCAATCGGGAATGATGTTGATCTGCATCCCGCCTTGAATGAGGTTGATACTTGCCTGCGCCTTACCCGTGAGTTCATGGCTTGCTGAAAGGTTGGCTATGTAATCCGACTCGAGCAGATCGACCACGCGCACCATGTCACTGATTGCAGAATGTCCCAATGCAGGTGTCGAAGAATGGGCTGCTTTGCCACGCGTTTGAATCGTCACGCGCATGCAACCGTTGTGAGCGTAAATGGGTCGACAAAGTGTCGGCTCGCCCACGATGACACCCCGTAAATTCATCCCCAACGAAGGCAGATGATCTTTGACGAAATGACGAATCCCCGTCATGCCGTACTCTTCATCCATGCCAAAGAGGATGGCAATGTTACTCGGCTGAGATTCACGTTGGGCATACTGTTTCAAAGCCCAGAGCATTGCAGCGCCGGTCCCCTTGGTGTCACAACTGCCACGCCCGTAGAGCTTGCCTTCGCGGACTTCTGCTGCAAACGGATCAACGGTCATGCCCTTATGCGTCACCGTATCCATATGACTTTGAAACATCAGCCAATCGTCACTGTCGTTCACACGATGCGTAATCAGCAGGTTCCCCGCCCTGTCCTTGACTGGCAGATGTTTCGTCTCAAACCCCATCGCCTTAGCAACAGCCTGATTGTGCTCAAGCAACCGACGTTCGGACAACGGATCATCACAGGCTGCAGGATTCACCGACGGGATCTGCACCATCGACTGGAGGAGCTCGACGACATCATGCGGTATGCTGGTAGCACTCATAGCCCGCGATTATACGACAGGAAGATCAAACAATGCCATTGGATGTTGGTGAAAAACAGTTCCCGGATATCGAGCAGGTTGTTTTAGGTGATGACCAGCTTGACGATTTTGCAAATCAGTTACTGGCTGACATCGCTGAGCAATCCATGCGTAAACTCATTGCCATCGCAGGCATCCCCGGCAGTGGCAAGACCACCCTCATGCTCAAACTCATCGACTGCATCAATGCCATCGAACCGGCTACAGCAGCAGCGGTGTCGATGGATGCCTACCACCTCATGAATGTCCAGCTTGATGCGTTGGACTTGCGCAAGGTCAAAGGTTCGCCACAGACCTACGATGTTATTTCATACCTGCACTTGCTTAAGCAACTCAAATCGCAAACGCAGCGTGACGTGTTTTACCCGGTCTATGACCGCGGGATTCACAACCCGATCTGGCGCGCTTCGCAGGTGGTCAAACCCACCGTCAAAATCCTCTTCACCGAAGGCCAATTTCTGTTACTCGATCAATCGCCATGGGATGAACTGGCAAACGTCGTGGATGAGAGTTGGTATTTGAAAGTCGATCCAGCCAAAGTCCGTGAAGACCTCATCGCCCGACATGTCCGTGGCGGCCGCAGCCGGGAAAGTGCAGTCGAACATGTCACCCGCAGTGACGATGCCAACCGCGATCTGGTCTTAACCCGCATGCGGAAACCTGATCGTGTGATTGGTTTGCCGGGGCGTTGATTTTCAAGACAGTTTTTTTACCGCAGAGGCGCCAAGCACGCCAAGTTTTCAAGGCAGAGAAAAAGAATTTTACCACAGAGAACACAGAGGACTCAGAGGACTCAGAGCAAATGCAAAGGCATTAATTTCTTATCTCTGAGTTCTCTGTGCTCTCTGTGGTAAAAAAATGTCTTTCTTTGTCTTGGCGTTCTTGTCGTCTTGGCGGTAAAACATGCCTTAAAAACTCAAACCAACTGATCACCCGGTTGCACCTTGTAGCCACGGGCGAAGTCGTTGAAGGACATGGGACGTTTGCCAGCCGGTTGGACTTCGAGCAGTTGGAGTGCACCATTGCCGGTGGCCACGGTCAAATCTTTGAGTAGCGTCCCCGGTGTCTTGTCGTGATTGATTTGTGGCAGGTCTTTGACGCGCAGGATTTTCAGGGG
>JBICHS010000221.1:0-11876 GCA_043101135.1 Phycisphaeraceae bacterium JB051 | reverse complement strand
GCCACGGACATCATCATCGCCCCTGACTCCCGTCGCGTGATCTATGTTGCTAAGAAAAATGACCACTGGCACATGATCGACCAAGGCGAAGCAGGCCCCGCGATTGATCCGATTGTCCCCGGGTCACTGCGATTCTCACCGGACTTTGAAAAAGTACTCTACAGAACACAAAGCCAAACATTCGTCCGCTTGTATATTGATCATCAACTAATTGGCGAGTTTGATGAGATGACCCCGCCGATGTATCTCAAGCGTGGCAATCACCTGGCATGGGCAGCCCGTGTCGGTCCCAAGTGGCATATGTATGTCGACGGCTTCAAGAACCCCACCGGCTTCACCGACATCGTCGGCACGCCACGCATTGCTAGTGATCTGGACAACTTCCGCACCATCATCATGCAAAGCCATACCGCTGAGCCAACCTACAATAAATTCTCCATGGAAAAACTCACAGCAGATGAAGCATTAGCCAATGTGGAGCCGGGGTCAATCAAGTGAGTTCCCAGCCAGGTCATTGAACATGCCAGCCATGTCAGATCATCGTCAATGACGATCTGGATCTCAATGCCCAAACCGGACACCGTCGGGGCCCAGGACGGCTTGTGTTTTGAGAAGTGCACCATCTGGTCGTTTGAACGTGATGGCAAGGACCAACTGATCATCCGGGGCGATCTCACGGTCCAGACGCAGAACAAAACGGTAGGTCCGTGTGACCGAGTCGAAATAGGACTGCTGATCGACGATGCTGTTAAGCGGGACGTCCCAGCTATAAAGTTTTTCCTGCATGGCCTGACGACGGGCGCCCGTCTCCTTGAGCAGTTCCAGATGAAAGACGCCAGCGGCTTTGAGCGAGTCCCCCATCTCATCTTTGAGCTCAACACGCGCTTCCAGTGCTGGGCGTTGCTCGGTGAGTATGAAGCGCGAGGACGGGTAGATCCGGACATCATGTGGCGTTGGCTGCCAGAGGACCTGCGAGTCCGATGCGATAGCTGCTGCCTGATTGTTCGGCGTCACGCCATCGCCTTTGAATTGACATCCGAGCATTGCCCCGAAAACCATCAACAACATCAAAGCCGTCTTAAAATTACTGTAAACATTACGCATGAATCAATTTATCCCCATACTCACAGGTTTTAATGAACTGTGTTCTCTTGTTATAATGAGATATCGTATCCTTAATCGGGCAAGTTTTCGCATCAAGACTTGCCAACCGCCTTGCCAGAATCCCCAATGTCTATAAAATAGGCACACTATGACCAGACCTGAACAAGAATTAGACATCCTTGAAAAAATAAGCTTAATCCTGGGCGAAGGATTGGAGCTCGACGAAGTATTTCAACATGCCATGAGCGTCCTTGTTGACCAAATGGGCATTAAACGAGCCTCCTTAACACTTTGGGACGATGCTACTGAACAAATGCGCATCATTGCCGGGGTGGGTCTGAGCGCCGAGGAGATGGCCAAGGGACGCTACGCACTGGGCGAAGGCATCACCGGCCAAGTCATGAAGTCCGGTGAACCACGTGTCATTGCTGACATCTCGCAGGATCAGGACTTTCTCAACCGAACCGGCCGCGAAAAGCTGATCAACGAAAATGACAAACGCCCCATCAGCTTCATTTGTGTCCCCGTCAAGGGCGAAACCGGTATCTCGGGCACCATCTCCGTCGATATTCCCTACACCGACGAAATGTCGCTGGCTGCAGACGCACGCCTGCTGACCATCATCGCCGGCTCGTTTTCTCAGACCATCCGACTGCACCAGATCGTCAAAGTCGAAACCGATCAGCTCATCGAGCAGAACGAACGCCTTCGCGACAATCTGGGCAAGCGCTACCACTTTGATAATATCATCGGCTCATCGCCGGCAATGGAAGAAGTTTTAGCGACCGTCAGTCAGGTTGCCACCAGCCGCGCTACCGCCCTGCTGCTGGGTGAAACCGGTGTCGGTAAGGAAATGATTGCCAAGGCGATCCACTACAACTCACCGCGTAAGGACAAACCGCTGATCCGCGTGAACTGTGGCGCTCTTTCGCCCCAGCTTCTGGAATCCGAACTCTTCGGTCACGTCAAAGGCGCTTTCACCGGTGCCGTCAAGGACAAGACCGGTCGATTCGAAGCTGCTGATGGTGGCTCGATTTTCCTGGACGAAATCGGCACGATGGACCCGCAGTTGCAGGTCAAGCTCCTGCGTGTGCTTCAGGAACGTGAGTTTGAACGCGTGGGCGATCATCACTCCGTCAAGGTCGACGTGCGTGTCATCGCTGCAACCAACCTTGATCTGGAAGAAGCGGTCCGCTCGGGCGATTTCCGTGAAGACCTTTACTACCGCCTGAACGTGGTGACGATCAACATCCCGCCGTTGCGTAACCGCCGTGAAGACATCCCGCGGCTGATCGACTTTTTCCTGGATCGTTTCAACAAGGAAAACAGTCGCAACCTGCATCGCATGAGCCGTGAGATTCTCAACACGCTTTTGCGTTACCCCTGGCCGGGCAACGTGCGTGAATTGGAAAACTGTGTCGAACGCGCGGTTGTGCTTTCGAGTAGTGACGAGTTCACCGATGAGCTATTGCCACTGCAAATTCGCATGTTCGCCCAACAGGTCCGTGGCACGGGTTCGAGCGAATCACTGGAAACCACCGCAGGTCGCTTAGCTGAACAAGCCATCCGCGAATACGAAATGAACGAAGGCCAGATTTACGAGATCGTCGTCAATCAAGTTGAACGCGCCCTGATCACCGAAGCCCTCGAACACACCGGTGGCGTCAAGACACGTGCAGCCGACTTCCTGGGCATCAACCGCAATACGCTCAACAAGAAGGTCAAAGACCTGGGCATTGAAGCGGACGGCTAAAATATTGACCACATCACAACCAACAAAAGCCGCGACGTTAACAGTCGCGGTTTTTTTCATACTCAGAAGTTGAGCACCAGGTGAATCATGCTGCAAACCAAGTCAGAACCGAGTCAAGATGACTCGGCTATATCCATATAGACCGGCTCGACAATCCAATGGGGCACGATCTTCTTAAAACAACCCCGCCGCTTTCATGGCAGCGAACCATGCCCATGCCATGCGCGGGAAGACGTTGGCAGCTGGATGCACACCATCTTCACCCAGATCCGTCGCACCGTTGGCGATGGGGTAGTGATCGACAAAATGAATCGGCTTGCCTTGCTTGGCATACTCGGCAACCAAACCGGCCTGAAGAATGTTGTACTGCTTAAGCCGTTTGTAAATCGTTTCGGGCACCGTCATGTTCCAGGGCTTGGGGCCATGCATGATCGGCAGAATGGAACCCAGGAAAAGATGCATCGTGGGGCGGGTGGCAAACATGTTGTCCACCAGATCACGCATCGTCTGCATGACCGGCTCCGGTTCGCCAAGGTAAATTGGGTTCGTGCCACAGAGTAGCAGCATCACATCGGGCTCAAACTTTTTCACACTGTCCGCCAGCGAACTGAGCGAACCCCATGGCGGGGTGTCGTCGCCGTTAAGCAACTGTGTCATGCTCCAACCGGGGTAACCATCGTGCGCCCCATCACGAATGCCTGCACTGCGATCCGTGCGTGTGCCGACATATTGGTGCTCGACTTCAAACTCATCAAGCAGGTCTTGAAGCGGCCCACGATAGCCACCGCGGAGTTCATCATGGGAAGCTGTGATTGAATCACCTGCTGGGAGAATGCGAAGAGGATTGGACATGGGCTTGATACCTTGCGTTGGAGTTGAATCGTCCAATCAAGTTAACGGTGAGAAGCCAATGTAACCAGTCACAATCCCTTTGGTTTTATGTCGGATTCAGTGATGAAAGATAAAGTGCGATGCACTTTCAGCATCACACAGTGATGCAGCTATTATTGACGAGCGATTTCCATCAGTGAAACAATAAAATGATCAACAGCCTGATATGTGACTATTCGCTTGTTAATCGTTTCGTGACACATTGTCGTGATGATATCAATCGCAGCTATCGAATATGCGTCGAAACAATTGGATAATAAAAAACCACGCCCCAGTTGGACTGGAGCGTGGTGGCGGGACACATGGTTAGGTGGGAGTGAAAACTCACACCCTGTTACCTGGACCTGTTCCCATGCTTCGCTGCTTCCTGGACCCTAAAGAGGAAGCGCTGGGATTGGGTTCACTGTCGGCAAAAAACGCGACGCCGGAAGTGATCGCAATTGATTGTGTAACACGTGATGAGGCACACGGATTACAGACTTGCGGGTTTAGGCGCTAAAGGAGCTGCCGCAACCGCAGGTGGTGTTGGCGTTGGGATTGTTGAACACAAAGCCGCGGCCCATGATTTCGTCTTTAAAGTCAATGGTAGTGCCATTGAGGTAGAGATAGCTCTTGGGATCGCAGACGACTTTGATGCCGTGCAGCTCGAAAAGTTCATCGGTTTCCTTTTCCTGTTCGGTGAGGTCGAGCAGGTAGGAGAAACCGGAGCAGCCACCGCCCTTGACGCCAACGCGCAGGCGGGTTTTTTCGCTGTCGAGTTTCTGCTGTTCGATGATGGTGTTGATCTCACGTGCAGCGGTTTCGGTGAGTGTGATGGCCATGGTGTTACTCCAATAGATCTATTTGGTAATGCTTGATGCAATCGTTCAAGCAGTGGTTGCTTCGGCAGGTTGGTTTTTCTTCTTGTAATCGGCAATGGCACTGCGGATGGCATCTTCAGCCAACACGGAGCAGTGAATTTTCACCGGGGGAAGGGACAGTTCGTTGACGATGTCGGTGTTCTTGATCTGCAGCGCTTCGTCGACGGTCTTGCCCTTGACCCATTCGGTGGCCAGGGAGGACGAGGCGATGGCAGAGCCACAACCGAAGGTCTTGAACTTGGCGTCGGTGATCTTGCCGGTGGCCTGATCGACCTGAATCTGCAGCTTCATCACGTCACCACATTCAGGGGCGCCGACCACGCCGGTACCGACGTTTTCCGAAGCCTTATCCAGTGAGCCGACGTTGCGGGGGTTTTCATAATGGTCAACAACTTTGTCGCTATAAGCCATGACTGACTCCTTTTTGTTTTAGGGACTAGGGACTAGGGACTAGGGACTAGGGCAATTCACATGCTTACCATCCACTTGATCCGCTATAGCCAGCCCGTCCTTTTCCTTCTCGTATTCTTGTGTCTCACGTTTTTCGGAGACCCGTCAGATTCGCATTGCTCATCTGGCGGCTTGTGTTTTTGTTTTTAGACAATCAATTTAGTGATCGGCCCATTCCACGGTGGACAGATCGATGCCTTCGAGGTGCATTTCGTAAAGCGGGCTCAGTTCACGCAGTTTCTTGACGCCTTCGACGACCTTCTGTGCGGTGTAGTCGATTTCTTCCTCGGTGGTCTTGCGCCCCAAACCGAAGCGAAGGCTGCTGTGAGCCAGATCGTCCCCGACACCCAGACTCTTGAGCACGTAGCTGGGCTCAAGTGATGCACTGGTGCAGGCTGAACCGGAGGAGACGGCGATTTCCTTGATGGCCATCATCAACGATTCACCTTCAACCCAGGCAAAGCTGATGTTACTGGTATGCGGGATACGCTTGTCCAAGCGACCGTTGATGGCAACACCATCAAGTTGCTCGGTGATGGTCGTTTCAAGTTTATTACGCAGACCGCCAAGACGGATGGCATCGTCGGACATCTCGGCTTTGCAGAGTGCTGCAGCAGCACCCATACCGACAATGCCGGTGACATTGAGTGTGCCGGATCGCATACCACGTTCGTGGCCACCACCATCAATGATGGCAGTCAGACGGACGCGCGGGCGACGACGACGGACGTACAAGCAGCCAACACCCTTGGGGCCGTAGAATTTATGACCCGATGCACTGAGCAGGTCAACGCCAGCAGCTTCGACATCGATGGGGAGCTTACCGACCATCTGCGTTGCGTCGGTATGGAAGACGATGTCTTTTTCCTTGCAGATCTTGCCGATCTCGGGAATTTCGTTGATGGTGCCGATTTCGTTGTTAGCCCACATCAGGGAGACGAGCACGGTGTCTTCGCGGATGGCATCTTTGACCATCTCCGCGGTGATCACACCATCGAGCGGCGGATCGAGATAGGTCACTTCATAACCTTCTTTTTCCAGACGCTTACATGGGTCAAGCGTGGCTTTGTGTTCATGCTCAGCAGTGATGATGTGCTTACCTTTGCGAGCACCGTACATGTAAGCAGTACCCTTGATCGCCAGGTTGTTGGACTCGGTCGAACCGCTGGTCCAGATGATTTCCTTGGGGTCAGCACCGATCAGATCAGCCATCTGTTCACGAGCGAGGTCGACACCTTTTTCCGCAGCCCAACCAAAAGCATGGTTACGGCTGGCGGCATTGCCGAAGTTCTCGGTAAAGTAAGGCATCATCGCTTCGAGGACACGCTCGTCGACGGGCGTGGTGGCGTTGTGATCCAGATAAATGGGAAACTTGATTGACATTGCCGTTTACTCCTATGGGGCGGCAGGTTTTTCTCGTACCTATTGTAATTCCAACTTTTCACTGACGGTCGACACCAAATCATGATTGGCGTGACCCTTCTTTATTTCATATCCAACTGCGTTGATCGGCACATCCACGGAACTGTCCACCAGATCAGCAAGGGAAACATCTTTGAGAAACGCTTCAATACGATTATGCAAACGGCCAATCGCGTTCTGTACCGGGCAGTAACCGAGCAACTCGCATTCCTCAGCTTCCACCGATCCGGACTCATGCTCATCACAGGCACACTGATGAAGCGTCGTACAAGGCGTCAGGCTAATCGGCCCTTCCATCAGCTCCAACACTTCCAGCAGCACAATCTCCGAGGCATCTCGATCCAACGCATATCCGCCGGTCGAGCCACGCGTCGAACTGACAAATCCAGCCCGACGAAGTTGCTTGAGAATGTTCATCAACAACGGTAACGGCAGATTGAACGTCTCGGCAATCCGCTGAGCACTGACCAACGGTCGGCCCTGCTGACGCTGCTGCTCCAAGTAGCATAAGGAGACAAGCGCATATTCGGTTTTGCGGTTTAAAGTCAACATCCGCAACCTGTTACCTTATTGTTCAAATCAACGCTCATCAAGCTCGATAACGCATTAAAACTGACTGTCTGGGCTCATCTGAACCTGGCATTCATTCTCAATTTCTCATGCAACCTCAATATAGTACCAAATCGGTTCGATTTCAATTCCCTTTCTTAGAATTTTTCAAAATTATGGCATTTATTCTCGAACAGCATGTGTGACGAATGGGCCCTCATCAAACAAATTGGTCTGATGTTCACGTATTTGCAAAATCGATACCATGACCATACCTCACCAGCCATGCCGAGCATTAAAAAACCAAACCTGTATGATGTTGTTTTCAAGCTTCTACTACTTATGTTCCGATAACACATACCAGAATGATGGCAAACACAACGGACATTCTGCGCGCCAATCTCAAGCAGCTGGCGATCACCGAACCGGAAATGGCAAAACGCATTGAAGATGCGGCCCCCATGGAGCTGACCTGGGCTGCCTCCAAAGCCGGCCCCCTCACTGCCACGCTCGAACACCAGGGGCGCAAGCTCTCATTGGCGTCGCGTTTTGACCCCATGGCTGAGGCCGAAAAACTCAATAGCCAACTCGATCCGACCAAGCATGCCGCTGCCGTCTTTTTAGGCATGGGCCTCGGCTACCACGTTGCCAAGGCAGCCGACGAACTCAACGACAACCGCTCGCTGATCATCGTCTTTGAACCCAACCTGAGCTTGCTCAAAGCCGTGCTCTCTCATGTGGATCACACCGCATGGTTAGGTCGTCACAATGTCCTGCTGGCCGACACCACCATGGATCGCTCGGGACTGTTGGGGCGCATCGAAGGCTTTGGCAGCATCATGACCCAAGGCACGCAACTGATCACGCACCCCACCACCCGCCAACTCGATGCAACTGCGATTCACGAGTTTGGTGGCCTGGTCACCGAAGCATTAGCCTTCTTCCGAACCAACGTTGCCACCGCTTTGGTCAACTCCTCGCGCACCGTGCGCAACAACACCATGAACCTGGCCTACTACGGCGCAGGTCCCAACACCAACGAACTCTACCTCGCTGCTGAAGGCTATCCCGCGGTTTGTGTCGGTGCAGGCCCATCGCTTGCCAGGAACATCGACCTGTTGACGAATCCGGGCATCCGTAAAAACGTGATCGTCATCTCCGCCCAGACGACGCTTAAGCCACTGCTTGCCCGCGGGGTCCGACCGGACTTTGTCACCGCGCTGGATTACCACGCGATCTCCAGCCGATTCTACGAAGGCATCGGCAATGTGGATGACATCACGCTGGTCGCTGAAGCCAAAGCCAACGCCAGCATTCTCGACAGCTTCCCAGGGCCGGTGCGTGTGACACAGAGCAATTACATGGATCGCATGCTTGGCGCGGACGCCAAACCGATCACGCCGATCAAAGCCGGCGCCACCGTCGCGCACCTGTCGGTGTACCTTGCTCAGTATCTGGGCTGTGATCCGATCATGCTCATCGGCCAGGACCTTGGCTTCTCCGACGGACTTTACTACTGCCCCGGCACGGCGATCCATGATGTCTGGGCGACCGAACTCAACAGCTTCAACACGCTTGAGATGATGGAGTGGCAACGCATCGTCCGACACCGTGGCCTGCTCTCACGTCAGGATGATATGTACGGCAAGCCCATCTTCACTGACGAACAGATGGTCACCTACCTCAAGCAGTTCGAGCGTGACTTTGCCAAATCAACCCAGCAGATTCTCGACTGTACCGAAGGCGGCCTGCTCATCGCCAACACCACGCCGATGACGCTGGCTGACGCACTGGATGCCTACGCCACCAGGCCGGTTCCCAAGATGCCGATCCCCACGCGTGACTTTGACACGGATCGTTTAGCCAAAATGGTCAAGCTCCTTGAACGCCGCTTAGCCGAAGTCGAAGAGATTCGTTCGCTCAGTCAACGGACTGTGCCACTGC
Organism: Phycisphaeraceae bacterium JB051; assembly: GCA_043101135.1. Classification (GTDB taxonomy): domain Bacteria; phylum Planctomycetota; class Phycisphaerae; order Phycisphaerales; family Phycisphaeraceae; genus UBA7800. Next base: position 2,903 of record JBICHS010000221.1, on the reverse strand, counting down.
TTGAGTCAATGAAGAAGCATCAGCGCAACTATGCCAAGGCATGCGAGATTCACGACAAGATCGAAAAGAACAAGAAGAAAGTCGACATGCTTGAGGACACGTTCACGCTGGTGAATGAACTGAACACCATCGGTGCTTTCAAACGCGCCCGAGCCGATCGTGCGATTCATCATCAGGACATGGAACAATACGAAGTGCAACGACGTCAGCTCGATCGTGACATTGAGAATCTCGATTGGTTGATTCAGGCATGTGAAGAAGGTCAGCAGATTTTCCGCGACGCCCTTGCACGCACCCGTGATCTGTACAAGCAACACCGCAAAGAAAAGTCCCGCGTTTAAAACGCAAAGCCGTGGCCCATAGGTTAGCGGCTTTTTTGAAACCGAAAGATTATGCCCAACACGCATGCCATTGTGATTGCCGACCGACAGCAAAGCCGAATGGGCTTGCCTTCGCACCTTGCTGATCTACTTGGGGGCAAGACCGTTTTACAGCGCACGGTCAATCGTCTTGAACAGATCAAGTCGGTCAAGAAAATCATCATCGTGCATCCGGCAGACCAGGACCTTTCCGACATTGTCAGCCAGAACAAAAAGCCGTTGATCTTTCACAAGGGTGAGGTCTTCGACAAGTACACCGCGCTGCGTCAGTCAGCCCGCAAATGGGCGATGAACAATTGGCGTGGCGGTCTGGGGGGCATGACCTGCTACGATGAGCTGTTGCCGGTCAAGTCCATTTATGAAGCTGTCATTGCCAACAAAACCGATGCAGCGATCATCGTCGGCGGGGATTGGCCGCTGGTGGACCCGACGTACTGTCAGAAAACGCTGGATATTCATTTGGAACATCCAGACGACATGCAGATGACATTCAACCAGTCCCCGCCGGGACTCTCGGGCATTGTGATCTGCGCAGCGTTGCTCAAACAGATGGCCGAGAATGAGGGTGCAACCTTAGGCAGCATGCTCGCCTATGTCCCGTCACACCCACAGGCCGACCCCATCGGCCGCGACATCTGTTATGCCATCGAACCCGTCGTTCGCAATGTCGCCCAGCGATTGATTTACGACAACGACCGCAGCATTGCCATGATCAATGCGTTGGATGTTGATTGGGCTCACGCGACCGCTGCGGAAATTGCCACCGCGTTGAAAGTCCCAAACGCGGTACCGAGCGAAGTGCATATTGAATTGACGACGCAGCGCGTTTGCAAAGGCCCCTTAATGCCTCAGCATTATGTTGACCTTGACCGCGAGCCGATGTCAATGGAAGTTCTCGAAGGTATCCTCAAGCAGTTGCCCCCGATGTCATTGATTACGTTTGGCGGGCTCGGTGATGCGATGCTTTACGAACACTGGGTCGATGCGATCAAGCTTGCAAAAGACTGTGGCGTGTTTGGCATCTGCATCAAGACCGACCTGCAGGGGCCGATGGAAGATGTGGACAAGCTGCTGCATTTGCCGGTGGATATTGTCGCGGTGCATTTGAATGCGGACACCGCCCAGACGTATACCAAACTTTGCGCACCGATCAGCGACGAATACAACTTCAAACATGTGACGGACAATCTGCAATGGATGATCAACGAGCGTAACCGCCGTTGGCAATTACCCGATGCGACCACGCAGGCTGGCGTTCCCTGGGTTGTGCCACATTTGATCAAGACCGCAGAGAATCTCAAGGACATGGAAACGTTCTTTGATCGCTGGATGCATTACACGCATCAGGCGGTGATCCTGCCTGCCCAATCGGGTTGCGGGTTAATGCCGGAGTTAAGCCCGGTGAGAATGGCCCCGCCGACGCGGTTTGCCTGTCGTCAACTGTCGCGGCGTTTGACGATTCACAGTGATGGCAAAGTCGCTCAATGCGATCAGGACTGGCTTGCCAAGGCACCTTTGGGTGACCTGTCGGACAAGACGGTGAGCCTGCCACAACTCTGGGAAAACAAGGGCAAAACGCTCTGCGCGCAACATGCGGCAGGCGAAATCAATTCACTTGAACTCTGCAGCCAATGTCACGAATGGCATCGGCCGTGATTGAATAGGGAGTAGTGAGTAGGGAGTAGTGAGTAGGACAAGACAAGGGGAAGCAGAGCATAAACAATGCCTTTCCCTACTCCCTACTCCCTATTCCCTACTCCCTGAAACATGACCACCATCGCAGTCATCATCGGACGAGCTGGCAGCAAAGGGCTCAAACACAAAAACATGCGCGAGCTTGGTGGCAAGCCATTGACCGCATGGACCGTCGAACATGCGATGCAAAGCAAACGCCCCCAAGCGGTCATCCTTTCATCTGATGGTGAAGCCATTCTTGATGTCGGTCGCAGCTATGGCGTTCACTGCTACAAACGTCCTGACGAACTTTCAGGCGATCTGGTCACCGTCGATGCGGCTGTGCGTCATGGCGTTGGTGCATGGGAAGCCGAGTCGGGCAAGCAGGCATCGGTCATTGCGATTCTCTATGCCAACGTTGCACTGCGTCCTGATGATCTGACCGACCGCGCGATTGATAAGCTCATCGACACCGGCTGCGACAGCGTGCAAACCGTCTACAACGTCGGCAAGACCCATCCCCTGTGGATGCGCAAACTCACCGGTGATCATGAAGACGTCATCGAACCTTACATCCCCAACGAAATCTACCGACGCCAGGACCTGCCGCCTGTCTTCATGCTCAACTCCGGCGTGCTGGTGGTCCGACGTGAATGTCTGTTTGACGTGGATGAAGCACACCCGCACAATTTTCTGGGGACCGACCGCCGTGGCATTGTCACGCAGGAAAATGACATCGTGGATATCGACGATGAACTGGACCTGCTCAAAGCCCAGGCCGTCCTGAAACATCGCCAATCTCAGGGGTAAATCCGAATGTCTAAAAAGAAGTCCACCACCAAACGCATC
>JBICHS010000220.1:0-10939 GCA_043101135.1 Phycisphaeraceae bacterium JB051 | reverse complement strand
CTCAGCGGCACGTTGGGAAGCAAATTGGACGGAGCCGAAATCGGTAACCCGTTTTTGAATCTGGTTGCCGATGGCATCGTCGTTATCACTGGCCTGTTGCTTGAGCATCTCAATAAAGGCTGTGCGTTGTGGGGCCGGTGCGTTGGTTCGGTAATGGATTAAAGGCAAGGTCAGTTTGCCTTTGGTCAGATCGCGACCTGTTGATTTGCCAACGGTGTTTTCATCGCCGGTCAGATCAAGAATGTCATCAATGATCTGGAAGGCAACGCCCAGGTTTCGCCCGTACTGATCCAAAGCCTGCTGGACTTCGTCTGGTTGATCGTTGAGTTGGGCTGCGAGTTTGCAGCAGGTCCCACAGAGGCTCGCGGTCTTGCGGTCGATGATCTGGTAGTAGACTTCTTCGTCAAGCTCCCAGTTCTCACGGTTGGCAAGCTGTAGCAGTTCGCCTTCGCAGACCACGTTGGTGGTGTTGGCGACGGTTCGGGCGATGGTTTGATCATCAATGCTCGAGCACAGGTGATAGGCGTGGCTGATCATGTAGTCCCCGAGCATGACCGCGGTTTCATTGCCACGCAGGGAGTTGACGGTCGCGCCACCACGGCGGACGTCGGCTTCATCGAGGATGTCATCGTGGACGAGCGTCGCCATATGCACCATCTCCACCACGGTGGCGAGGATGCGGTGGGCCTGGGTGAGTGTGGCCCCATCACGGCTTGAAGCCATGCCTGCCACGAGGACAAGCAGCGGCCTTAAGCGCTTACCCCGGTAACGTTCAACGTGCGCAACAAGTCGGTTGACACACGCCAGGGGGCTATGCAACTCTTGGACGAAGAGTGATTCCACGCGGCTAAGTTCGTCAGTTAACTGCTGACGGACGGCCTGGTCGACTGGTGCAACTAACAGCATCAAAGGCTTTCCATGTCAGGGTCAAGTTCGACTCCCATGGGCGGGATGGAAGCAGGGCATTGCCAAACAGAACAATGTCCAACATCATTGTAATGGGTTTGACATGAAATTGCTTGTCGGTAGAGGCTTTGTCAGACGGTTTTTCTCAACAGCTCGATGCCTCAACTGCGGAGGCGATCTAAAGATATATCACTCGTTTAGGTCAATGGGGGTGATATGAGCAAGCACGCTGTTGACCGTTTGATCATGTTATCGGCCTTTATCAGGGCATGGATTGATGGACAAAACACAATTCACGACCTCTCAGTCCATTGTTGTTAAAGCCTTTTGCGATCTTGGCCGAATATCGAAATGATAGTTAGGGCTAGACTTGAAGTCCCGCAGCGGTTATAAGATTATCAGGCGTTACACTGAACATCGTTTGACTTGAAGCGAAATCTGGCGTAACGTCCTATGGACAAAGCCTCATCAGGAGGGGCTCATGTCACGATCAGGCTTATTCAGAGCACGGAATATCGATGTCTGACAGTTCAAAAGCTAATCAGGATTCCATCGTCGGACGTCTGGTGGTTGAGCAGGGATTGTGTGCTCCCGAAGACGTTGACCGATGCCTTAAGCTCCGTCGTGAGCAAAGTGGCAAGAGTGATCCGAACCAACGTAGCCTGGCCAGCATGCTGCTGACCAAGGGGTTCGTTACCAAGAAACAGCTCGAACGCCTGCGCCCCAAGATCGAAGAATCCAAGACCTCCCAGCAGATTCCCGGCTACCAGATCATTGAACGACTGGGTGCCGGTGCGATGGCCACGGTGTACAAAGCCCGTCAACTGTCGTTGGACCGTCTGGTTGCCATCAAGATTCTGCCACAGAAATTCACCAACAATCCGCAGTTCGTCGAACGCTTCTATCAGGAAGGTAAGGCAGCTGCCAAGCTCAATCATCCGCACATCGTCCAGGCCATCGACGTCGGTCAGGCCGGCGAGTATCACTACTTCGTCATGGAGTACGTCAAGGGGCACACCGTCTACGATGACATCGTCAAGATGGGCAAGTACCCCGAAGACAAGGCGCTGCGGATCGTCATCGAAACCTCCAAAGCACTAGAACACGCTCATCAGGCTGGCTTCATCCACCGTGATGTCAAACCCAAGAACATCATGATCCACGAAGAAGGCATGACCAAGCTCGCGGACATGGGGCTGGCTCGCGCGGTGTCTGACCGTGAAGCCGCTGAAGCCGAGCAGGGTAAAGCCTTCGGCACGCCGTATTACATTTCGCCCGAGCAGATCCGTGGCAAGATGGATATCGACTTCCGTGCTGACATCTACTCACTGGGTTGCACCTTCTATCACATGGTTACCGGCCGCGTCCCATTTGATGGTCCCAATCCCTCAGCCGTGATGCACAAGCACCTCAAGGAAGATGTCATCCCGCCGGATCATCTCAATCCATCCCTGACCGCAGGTATCGGTGAAGTCATCGAAGTCTGTATGGCCAAGGATCGTGATCACCGCTACAACTCAACCAGTGATCTGCTTCAGGACCTTGAATCACTTGCCAAAGGTGATCCACCACTGCAGGCACGTCGCAAGTTTGACCTCGCTTCGCTGGCATCGCTCGAAGACTCACAGGTTGACGAACACGGCACAGCCATCATCAACACCGTGGAACTTGAAGAAGACGCGCCCGCGATGACACAGCAGCCCATGTTCTGGGCCATGGTCGGCGGCTGGGCGGTTTCCGTCGTCCTGCTGATCCTGCTCATCCTCCTCAAGGGCGGTTGATTCTGTCTTACCATTAAACAAAAACACAAGCCGCCAGATGACGACCAACGGGAGGAATCTGACGGGGATCTCTCTATACGCATTCTGCGCCTTTGATTTTCCCATCTCTGCAACGCCTGTCCCAGACTTGTTCATCATTGCATTCATATTTGTGTTACGATTGCTCGCACCCCCCGATTCCAATCCGGAGAAGATCTGACATGAGCGCATCCATGCAATCCATCATCGACGCAGGCACCACACTTTGGCTCGACTCCATCGATCCTGATCTTGTCGAAACCTGTGCGGATCAAGGCATCACCGGCGCAACGAGTAACCCGCTGATCGTTGCGGACCTCATCAAGTCCGGCCGATTTGATGATTTGCTCAATGCATTCATGAAACAGGATATGTCCGACGAAGAAGTCGCCTGGGCAACCACCAACCAACTCGTCACCGATGCACAGGAAGTCTTCGAACCTGTTTGGCAAGCTTCCGCGGGCAATGATGGTTACGTGAGTTTTGAGCTCGATCCCGTCCTTGAAGATGCCAAGCTCGGCCCGTCGCATGACGAGCGTGTCGCTGCCTATATCAAGCTCGGCCAAAAGTGGGGTAAGGATCGTAAAAACCGCATGGTCAAAGTCCCTGCCACCGCTGCAGGACTTGATGCCCTCGAAGGTCTCGCAGCCATGGGGCTCAATCTCAATGTCACCTTGATCTTCACTGAACGCCAGTATCTCGCTGCCCGTGATGCGATTTGGCGTGGTGCTCAAAAACGTGAATCGCTCGACAGCTTCAAGAGTGTCTACAGCATTTTCGTCTCCCGCGTGGATGTTTACACCGCAGAGCATCAAACCGATCTGAGTGATGCCGCCCAGGGCATGGTTGGTTTGGTCAACGCCAAACGCATCTGGAAAATCAATCAGGCATTCTGGGCTTCGAAAAATCTGCCTTTGAAACAGGAGATGATTTTCGCTTCCACTGCTGTGAAAAAAGACGATCAGCCTGCAGACTTTTACATCGGTGCGCTCGTCGGTTCGGACATTCAAACCAATCCACCATCACTGAATAAAGCCATCAACGACATGGGCAAGACCTACAGCAAAACCATCGCTGATTTGCCCGAAGAAAACGTGTTGGATGAAATCGATCAACTCGTTGATATGGAGCAACTCGAAGAAATCCTGATGCGCGAAGGCTTAGCTAAATTCGCCGACCCCCAAAAAGCACTGCTCAAACTCATAGGCGAAAAACGTGAGCAGTTGGGGTAAACGTACTGGTTTTCTTAAGAGCAAAGATCGCTAAAAAAGGATGACAGAATATGATTGATCGATTCTGGGTGGTAGTCATTCTTTTTCTCGTGTTTTCCGCATTTGTCATAGTGATTGCACTCGCAAAGTTTCGGAAAGCTCAACGACGCAGAAAATGTGTGCTTGAAGATTTATCCCAAGAGATGGGTTTTACGTTTGACCATCAAGATTCGACGTTTGCACAACGCCTGCCAGTAATGGATGTCAGTTTATTCAGGCCTGTCAAAAATCGCGATTTTTATAACATCATGTCAGGCCATATCGACGATGTGGATGTTCTGTGTTTTGACATGGCACATCGCACCGGAGACGGAATCGAGTCTTATGTTGTGATGATGTGCATGATTGATGGGATAGCGTGGCCATCATTTTCTTTGGGATATTCAAGCAAAACATGGGCGATATTCAAAAAGCTTGGTGTTGATAAAAAACGTATTGCATTTGATGAACATCCTGAGTTTTCAAACAAAATTCTACTGGAATCTGATTCGTCAGAGATCGTGGAAACAATCTTCAATCCACATGTGCGGGAGTATGTTCAAGATGTGTTTGTGCCGATGCATATTCATTTGCATGCCTTTGGATCACAGTTGATTGCTTATCAGTTCGACACATCATTATCTGAAGAGAACACTGACAAGGAGACTTATCGCGGCATGATTCTTGCCATAACAGGATTTGTTCAGTTGCTTGCACAGACAAACCGGGACATGCTGAAGTTAACTGAAAGGTAATCCATGACCGGCATTCTCGTGTTTGGCATCATTGCGTTTTTACTGGCGTTGGTCGTGTTTGTGGTGCGACATGAACGCCGTGAAAGTCGCAAACGCGCTGTGTGGCTGGCGGACTTTGCCCAACGTTTGGGGTTGGCGTTTGAGGAGCAGGTTGCGGGTAAAGACAGCGTTGCCTTCTCGCAAGCGCAGGTGCTCTGCCGTGGTCATGGGACGGGTTCAATTCACAATTACATGACCGGCAAGCGGGATGGCATCGACTTTGTTCTCGCGGATTTTCGCTATTACATCAACACCGGCAGGAACTCCACGCTGTACAAAATTTCCCTCGCAGCCTATCACCTGCCAACGTTGGACATGCCTGCGTTTTCGTTGATGCCCAAAAGCGTGGGGTCAAAAATCGCTGCGTTTTTCGGGGCAAAGCAGATCAATTTTGAACAGCATCCCGTCTTCTCAAAAAACTACCGCCTCCTGGGTGATGATGAGCAAGCGATCCGACAGTGCTTCACGCCAAGCCTGATGGCTGAGATTGAAAACAGACTGTTGCCAAAGCAATATGGGTTCGAATCGTGTGCAGAGTGGTTGATCGTTCACAGCGATGCATCGTTGGTTAATGTTGAAGATTGGCAGTCATTTTTTGATTCATCGTATACACTGGTCAAGCGAGTGACGCAGTTGACTCAAACACAGGTGTCTTGAAAGGAAACGTATGGGGCCATTTGTTGGTATTGCATTTTTTACGGTCTTCATCGGTATTTTCGTTGTTGCGATCGTCGTTGGGCTTCGCAATGAGAAAAAACGTCGTGAATTACTGCAGACTTTTGCGTCGCAGATGGGGCTGACCTACCTGGAGAAGCTTAATGCGATTGGCGAAATTCCCTGTCATGAAGCGGGCGTGTTTCAGAAGGGACGATCCAAACGTGCCAAGAATTTTATGTCTGGCAAGATCGCCGATGTCGATGTGATGCTCATGGATTATCAGTACACCACCGGCAGTGGCAAGAATTCGACAACGCATAACCTGACCCTGGCGGCCTATCGCATGCCCGGTTTGGAACTGCCTGATTTTGCGCTTGAGGGTGAAAATTTCCTCACCCGCTTTGCTGAGAAATTCGGCATGCAGGATATCGACTTCGAATCCCATCCCCAGTTTTCCAAGACCTATCGTCTGTCGGGTAAAGATGAAAATGCGATCCGCCAACTCTTCACATCAACCTTGCTCACCAGCATTGAGAACGGGCTGATTCCCAAGGATGTGCGTGTGCAATCCGGAGCCGGTTGGCTGATCATCTACAGCTACCCCAAACGCGTCAAGACCGAAAACATGCAGGACTTTCTCAATGACACCTTCGATTTGGCCAACAAGCTGACGGTCGATGCGATGTCGTAAGCTGTAAGACAAAGTGTGTTGTCTGCTATCTTGATTATTCTCTAAGTTGATTTATGACATTGTTTTGCGGTTTTTGTTGCCGTTCTGTCTCATGCGCCTATGGTCTTACGGTTTGAGATGACGGTGATTTTTTTTCTTGCTCGTGCATTGACTTGTATAGCATCAACGCTATAGTCAATTACAGATTTGCTATAACACGAGATTTAGCATGAGCAGCACGGTTACGCCCAACAAATGTCACTCCATCACCCGACTTCTTGCGACAAGAATCGATCAGGGGATGTACCTCAACGGCCCGATTCCCGGTGAACGCGCTTTGGCGACCGAGTTGGGCGTCAGCTATCTGACGGTTCGTCGGGCGACCAGGCAGCTACTTGATGAGGGCGTGCTCAGCCGCATGTCCAACGGTCGTCTTCAGCCAAGTCACAAGACCAGTAAGACCCGTCGCGGCCCGCAGATTGGGTTGCTCGTGGACACCTTCCCCGTCAATGCCATGCGCGAGTGGTTTACCGACTTGGACAAACTCGTCAGTGAGCAGGGGGGCACGCTGCATTTGATCAGCTACAACGACAAGGACGACCCGCGTGTCTTCGAAGCGTTGGATCAGGAGCTTGATGGACTGTTCATTATTTACCGCTATGAACTTTCGCCCCTCTTGCGGGATCGGCTCGTGCGCAATGCTCATCGGCTGGTTTCGCTGTGGTTTGATATGACCTCGCTGGGAATCCCGAGCATTGAGAATGCACCTGCACGCAATGTCAGTCGTGCGGTTGAGTATCTCAAAGACCTTGGGCATCAGCGTGTGGACTTTCTCTGTGCATCAGATCGTGACGCGGTTTTACGTGACCGGATTCACTATTGGCAGCAGGCTGTCAATCACTACGACCTGCCTGGTGAAGTCTTTGAACAGACCCCACGCAAGCCTCAAAGCAGTGCAATGAGCGCCCGTGATCTGGCATTGGAGATGCATCAGCAGGGCAAGCTTGATCAAGTGACCGCGATGGTCTGTGCGACCACCAACATGGCTATGGGTTTCATGCGTGCTTGTCACGAAGTGGGGCGTGTGGTGGGTAAAGATATTTCGGTCATCGGGTATGGCGAAGTGGATGCAGCGCAGGTTTGTATTCCATCGATCACGTCCGTGAAGCCGGGCCCGAGATTGCCGTTGTTAGAACAGGGACTGGAATGGATTTTGTCCCGTGATAAAGGTGAAGGTCGGCCGATGCACATCGACAGCCTGGATGTGGATTTGTTCATCGGCGAATCGACGGCATCACCGTCTTGTTGAATTGACTTTGTTTGCAAATGCGCGCACTGCGCGATCGAACCGTACACATTTTCCAAGGAGTCATGGTCATGCGTCGACACAATGGCTTTACACTCATCGAACTGTTGGTGGTGATTGCAATCGTCTCACTGCTTATCTCGATTCTTCTGCCCGCGTTGGCCAAAGCCAAGCAGGCAGGGCGGAAAGTTCAGTGTGCAAGCATCATGCGCCAGATCGGCGTGGTCGAGCAGGTCTATGCAGCGGACAATGACGATTACATCATCCCGGGGATCAACCTCAGCGGGAAGCTTTGGATTGACCGCGTTGCTGCAGAGTTCAGCCAGAAGCGCGGGTTCAATGGTGCGCTGGTCTGCCCGGGTAATCGCATTGTTCCCACGCTGCCGGACTTTGCGAATTACAGCTATCTCTGTGGGGTTTTTGGTACGGGTGATATGAAAGGTATCAAAGCCACGCAGTTTCACCGTGTGATCAATGCATCGAAAAAAATCCTCGTTGCTGAATCGGGTAACGGCACAACATGGGGCTCAGGCTACGACGGCTCAGGCAGTAAATACACCTTCAATTGGCATAACAAATCGCAGAACTTCCTGATGATTGACTGCAGCGTGCAGAGCTATGCTGACCCTTATTTTGATACCGTCATTGCAACGCGAAGCACCGATCAAACCACCGTCACCAAAGACCTGTGGTTCCGTGAAAGTGACTACAAAAAAGCGCACTGATCCACACCTTAATACATCAATCACAATCTTAACCACCATGCGATTTTATATGTCGTCATTCCCGCGCAGGCTCGAATCCAGTGGCATGCAGTAAACACTTGCAGGTTCCACTGGACTCCCACCTTCGTGGGAGTGACGGAGTACGACACTACGCCACGATCAATCGCAACTTCAGTACGGAATTGCTCACCATGATTACATTGTTTCACCACGTCAATCGAACCGTTTGCTTCCTGCTCGTCATCACGCTAGGCTGCACGCTCAAAGCCAACGCGGCTGATCGTTATGAATATGTCTGGTCCGCGGAAGGGCTTTATCGGGGCACGCACCCGGTGAGTAAAAATCCCTGGCAAACAGATTGGGCGAACAATCCTGATGGCGGTAAAAGCATTCAAGTCACCGTTACGCGTGGCACGGGTTACTACAACTACATCGTCATCCCCAGGCAATATCTCAAAACCGATGCAACCGACTTTACCGCGGAAGTGACGTTCCGTGTGACCGAGTCGACCACCTTGCCACGCACGTTTTACATGTTCGCACGCAATAGCAAAAGCCCGGCATATGACATTTGGCAACGCTGGGTCGGTGAGCCGGATGGTAAGCAACGCACCATCAAATTCCCCATGCGCCTAACGCCCGTCGAAGGTGGCAAGTGGACCATCTACGCAGGCTGTCAGGGAACCGGCGGGATTATCTATGACAAAATTGCCATCAAGACCGGCAGAGACATCGAACATCTCAAACCCCAAACCCATGCAACCCTGTCATCTCAAACCGACACGGCAAGCAAGCCTTTGGCGACCGGTTTTACGGACATTCAAATCATTCGACCCGATGACAACGGGCAAGGCAAAGTGATCTCCTCAGAAGGACGATTGATCCCCGATGGTGCGCAACCCGTCAGTGGCGAAGTTGCTGAGAATAACAGCATTGCCCTGCAGCGTATGGTCAACGAAGCTCGCGGTATCAAAGGCAATAAGACGATTCTCATCCCCAAGGGCGTGTACCGTTTTGCCCGTAAAGCAAGCATTATTCTGGATCATGTGGATGACTTGACCATTGATGCCCAAGGCTCGGAGTTCATCTTTCAGAAGCTTTATCAGGGGGATTGTTTTTTACTCATGCAATGTAATCGCGTGGTGATCAAGAACCTGTTCATCGATTGGAATTGGGACTATATGCCTATCGCTTCGCTGGGGACGGTTGCCAAGGTCAGCGATGACAGCAAGACGTTTACGTTTACCTTTGCAGACTACAACGAACAGCAAGTTCAAAAAGCAGCCCAGATGAAATGGCTGATGCTCATGCCGATTGATGCAGAGACGTTGTATCGCAAACGTGAGGCGCAGCCTGAAAAGTTCACCATCAATGGCGCGACCCCAAAGCTTGAAGTTCAAGGTGATCGCATTATTGCCCAGTTCCCAAGACCGATCGCTTTAGCAGAAGGTCAGAGCTATATCATTCGTCATCTTTACTACAATCTCATTGCGTTTAAGATCGCATCCAGCTCGCATCTGACATTTGAAGATGTGACCATTTACTCCCTGCCGGGCATGGGGTGGCTCAACACAGGGACAACGCATCACTGGCGTTTTAATCGCTGCCGCATTGTCCGCCGTGAAGGTTCGCGACATCCCTTGACGACTGCTGCAGACGGCATACATGCAGGTGAATCCAAGGGTAATGTGATCATTGAGAACTGCGAGTTCACCGGCCTGGGTGACGACTGCATCAACCTGCATGACAACACATGGCAGGGCGGTTTGAAATTTGGTGATCATGACAAGCAACTGAAACTGCTTAACTGTCCCAAGCATCGTTTGCGGATTGCTGCTGGGGATGTGCTGCGGTTTTACAATGCGGATCTTTCACCCACGGGAATTGAGTTGACGGTCGCCCGGGAGCCGACGTATGACGGTCACCCCAATGCCTATGTGAATTCGACGACGACAACGATTGACTTCAAAGAGACCGTGCCACGCAGCTTGTCGTATTTGACGATTGTTGCCAACACACGTTTTGCGACCGACAACGTCCGCATTGCCAACAACCGATTCATTCGGACTTTCGGCCGAGGCATTTTGTACTCAGGTAATGATGTGACGGTGGAGAACAATGTCTTTGATCGTATCGGTGGCAATGCCATTCAGGTGCAGGCGGACATCGTCGATCTGCATTGGGCTGAAGGTGTCGGCACGGACAACATGGTCATCCGCAACAACCGCTTCTGCGACGTGAACCCCAGTGGCCGCTGGGAAGGGGCAGTGATCTACACCGGCGGACGCCTGCCTTGGGGGCCGATGTCCTACCCACTGTTTAAACGGTTCCTCATTGAGAACAATCACTTCATCAACCCGCCCGGCCCAGCCATGTCGTTTACCGCTTCCCGCGACATGGTCGCCCGCAACAACACCATCGACATGACCAACCCGCTTCCCAACGTCACGCCCTATGCCGGCACGGTGTTCAACGCGCTGTGTTCACAGGTCCAGGTGCAGAGCAATCTTTGGAAGACCCCCAAGCCTCAGGCCTATCCCGGTGGCGTGGTTTTTGATCCTCAAGAGTCCAAGCAGATCCAGGCTGATTCCAATCGCCTTGAAATCACCCAATGATCCAAGCGGCTGCCGCAGTCAGTCATCGTGGGGTGACTGAATCAATCTCACTGGGAGGTGAGTCCCCTGAAGGTCTTCGTTTGAAGTCTTGAGGGGTTTTTTGTTTTACAGCACATCAAATAATTCACGCCATGCCACCTATCATTCCGTCATTCCCGCGCAGGGACATGATGCACGTTGTTTTCAAAAGTTGAGCACCGGGTGTCAACCCGGTGCC
>JBICHS010000219.1:0-6576 GCA_043101135.1 Phycisphaeraceae bacterium JB051 | reverse complement strand
GCCGATGAAGGAGACACCACCCTTGGAGAGGTCTCTGCCGACGGCTTTGCGGAGTTTTTCGCCATCGAGGGTGTCGATCATGACCGGGTCGGTGAAGACGGCCCGGGCGTGGGACCGTAGGGAAGCAAAGGTTTCCGAGTCCTGCACCTTCTCGAGTTGGGCGATGAGTTTTTCCAAAGCCTTGATCTGCTGAGCCAACGTGGTGTACACGCCATGTTGATCCGGGCCGGGCGCCAGGAAGCGGCAGCCGATCTGGACCATGTTTTCGTCGACGGTCTGCGTGCGGCAGACTTGGGCGGGGATGTACATCTTGCCATCGGGGCCGTTGATTTCGATCATCAGACGGGTTGCATTTTCCACCGGCGGGTGAAGCATGCTTGCACCACCGGAGGATAAGTCGAGCGTCAGGGCGTCGAGCGCCTTGCCCCAGTCGACCTTGCCGTTGTCTGCGTAGTGTGCGACACGGACCGGCTGATGGGTCTGCAGGCGGCGTTGCTTGCGGCGTTCGATACCGGGGCGGTTCATGGAAAAGCGAATCTGCCGACCGTCAAGATCCCATGAGACTTCATCCACAAACGCGCGAATGAGCATGACGCCACGACCTGAGAGTAAATCCAGATCCGGGCCGTCATCATCGAGTTTTGCGAGAAAGGCATCGACATCAAAGCCGTTGCCCTGGTCGGTGATGGTCCAGGTGACGGTGTTGCCATCGTATTCGGAGTCAATCAGGACGGGCTTGGCAGCCAGATCAGGCTGACTGGACCGCTTGGAGAGTTCGATGGCAAAGGCGTCGCCATCTTCCTTGAGCTCGGAGCTGATCCCCAGATTGCCATGCACGACAGCATTGGTCAGGGCTTCGGTGAGGACGATAGTCAGGCGAGAAGCGCGATCTTCGTCACAAATGCCCCAGACTTGTGTTGGCGCAACGAGATGATCGACCGCTTTTTCGATCCATTCGACCTTACTTGGAATCGTGATGGATTCACGTAAGTACTGGACCGCCTGGCCGATACATGGGCTGTTATCCATTTGCATTGCCGTCATGACATATCCTCACAATATGTCATCGTCCGGATAGCGGTGTGAAATTAGGTTAGGTCGGGGTGAATTTGAAATTCGAATTTTGCTGCACAGGGCCCCCCCATACAGCAAAATCCGAAAGTTCAAAGAAACGGATGCTCACCATTTACGGTGACGTCGATTGCGATCAGTCAACATGACATTAAGCCAGTCCACTGGACCCTTGCGTTCTGACTGTGATGAACGTTGATGATCGGCATCCAAGGCACAAAAAACCATGGCCCACCACGGTAGGATGGCGATGGCCGCTGCTGCGATAATGACACCAGGATGACGAATCAGCCCGGACCATTGTGTGCCTTGTGTGATTTGGGGTTCTCGGATCAACCAGATCGCCAGACCGGTCGTGACAACGCCGATTGCCGCAACGCTGCCCCAGGCCATGAGCTTTCCGAGTTTACTTAGCATTTGATCCATAGGAGTGACCCCTGCAAGTACTGACCCTAAACATACGGCCAAGCACAAACGGTATCGACCAACCCGCGCCAATGCAAGCAAAAATCTTGAGCTCGTGGATATCGTGTTAATATCTTAATGCTGAATATTGTTCAACTTACAAATTCATACCGCTTTGGTTTAGTCCGGATAACATGATCACCCAGCAAAGAATTAGAACATTTGTTCTATCTTTGTCTTAAAATCAAACACCGCTTTACGATATGCAATTGCTATACTTTCTGGTCGAATTCATGAATCTTTTGCATGCCCAACTACCTTTTTCCGGATCAACTTCGGGAGCAGGCCACCCCGTTTCATGCCACAGGTTCAGCAGCCCCACAAAGCCCCTTTCCCTATATTTAATCTAAACTTACGCCACCAAGAACACCCAGTGCATTCATATCGCCAACCCCGCAGTGACAGACTGTTGGCAGGCGTCATAAACAAAGAGACAGACGCATCCCAAAACAATTGCAACACTATAGCATTGACTTTGTGCTATGCTAATCCTATTGTATTCATATGTCACTCATCAGCTCCACCCCCCAACTCAAGTACATGGTGATCAAGGATCATCTTGATCAGCTGATCCGGACGCTCGAAAGTGGCGATAAGCTGCCGTCTGAGCGTGACTTGGCGTCACAAATGGGGTGCAGCTTCCTGACGGTTCGCAAGGCATTGAATCTGCTGAGCCAGGAAGGTCGCGTGGTCAAGCGGACCGGGAGTGGCACGTTTGTAGCTGATACTGCCAACACCCCCACCGTAGCCCAACAGGATCGGGTGGGACTGCTGCTTCATGCCAAGGGCGATGCGTACGGTCTGCGGATTGCAGGCCTGCTCACTGAGGAGGCGCGTGCGTGTGGCGTGAATCTGGTGACCAAAATGGTGGATCAATTCGGTGCTCAGGCGGACGGCCAGATCAATGAACTGACCCATGAAGGTTGCGCCAGTGTAATCGTGCCCTGGCTGCCATGGGAACAATCCGATGAGCTGGCGAATCTGGTCAAACGTTCGGCATTACCGATTTGCGTACCGGTGTTGCTGCCGGGGTTGGAAGAATACTGTTTTGAACGCCCGACCCTTTTCGGCCAGACCACCCAGCAATGCGTCGAGTCGGCTGGCGCTTATTTTCATGAACTGGGCTACAAACAGATCGCGTTCATCGGGCCAGTGAGTCCGGAAGACACGATTCTGCAGCGAAAGATGATGGGCTACACCAATGTGGTCTGTCGTCATGGCATTGCTGATTTCCGCAGCCACCTGGTCAAGTCCGGCTCAGTGGCAATGGACAAACTCGCAGCCGAGCTCCAACCGCTTTGCCCCAAGCTGGCGATCATTGCCTATGACGATACGCATGCGATTCGTTTGCTCACTGCGATGCACAAACTCGGGCTCAGTGCCCCGGGCGATTTTGCGATTCTCGGCTACAACGACACCCAAGCCGCCATGCACTGTGACCCGCCATTGAGTTCGTTTTACACACGGTATGAATATGTCGCCCATTGGTTACTGCGACACGCCCTGGCCTTGGCAAAAAACAAGACCGACCAATCCACGCAAAGCCCCCCGTTGTACCTGCATGTCCGTCAGACATGTGGTGCCAACAAGCAACTGGGATCAGATCTATCTGGTTTACTTAACCGTCTAGGGTTATTGGAAAGCACGTCCACATCGTCTACGGAGGTTCTCTCATGAAGCCGCGCACAAATGCTTTCACACTCATTGAACTGTTGGTGGTGATTTCCATCGTCTCACTGCTGATCTCCATCCTCTTACCCGCACTGGGTAAAGCGCGACATGCAGCATGGACCAGTAAATGCATGTCAGGCATGAAACAGATCGGCCTGGGCTTTGCCATGTACATGGCGGATAACAGTGACTACCTGCCACCGCTGGATCAGAATCGTTCGACGCATGCTTGGAAAACGCCCAAGCAATACGGCATGTGGAATTGCATCGGCCCGTACACCGGTATGGACGAATGGGCCGGCGAACACTCCGGTAGCTTCTGGGGTGCATTCAAGCAACGCCATGAAACCATGAAAAGCTCCGTCTGGACCTGCCCGTTCAATGACGAAAGTGCAGCACCCTGGGGCGGGGACATGCTCGCTGAATCCATCTACATGACTGAAATCTCCGGCTGGTATTCTCCCTACCAATGGGGTGATCCCAGACCCTTCCTGGCGATTCCCCAACCCTCGGTCAAAATCCATGTCTCCCATGCAACAGACTGGCATCTGAGCAGTGTTGCCAAAGTGGGTGTGACCAACCAATTCGATATCTGGCGTCACAAAGGCGAAGGCACGCCCATCCTCTTCGCTGACGGGCACGTGCGGTACTACCGTGCAGAAACAATCATCGAAAACATCACCGACCTATCAAACGACAAAGACATCGACAACTTCAATCTGCATTAAACCACAAACAAACGACCTGATAAGCTCACACCAAACACGTGTTGGATTTTCCCAACACGTGTTTTTTTACCTTGAGCGGATCAAACCATGAATCTTCACCTGCCATCACTCCCGCGCAGGCCGGTGTCTTGAAAAATCAGCAATCAATAACACCTAGCGAACAACGGTTTTCAAAACACACGCAGACAAGGCATAATGCGATAATCTACTTATTGCATCACCCCGGTTAAACAGTAGCATGAACATCGCATGAACCAACCGCCTGTCAACTCCGAGCCCAATGGTCTTGATGCGTGGATGTCGGATCACCCCTGGCATCCACGGTTGGTGCCGTATGTGGTCTATGTTGCACTACTGCCGTTAATCGCATTGGTGACAGACCGCATGCCTGACGTGTACCCGATCCTCTACAGCATGCAATGCCTGATCGTCGGCGGATTGCTTTGGCGTTACCGTCGATTAACACCTGAACTGAATCTGAAATTTCACTTGCTTGCCATCCCCGCTGGCATCGCCGTCTGTGTTCTGTGGGTCGCGCTTGGCTTGTGGATGATCAAGCTATTCCCCGAACGTTTTGCACCCCCTGCTGAAGGCCCGGATCATTTGTTTGATCGCATGTCCCCGACGATTCGCCAGGTGAGTTTGGGGTTGCGTTTGGTGGGTATGAGTTTGCTGGTGCCGTTGTTTGAAGAGTTGTTTGTCAGGTCGCTGCTGCTTCGGAGTTTTCACAGTTTCAAGCAATTCGTCGTTGGGATCGTGCAATGGGGACAGGACCTGCCGGTGATTGGCGAGTGGTTGATGCACACGTCGATTGCCAAACGCGCTGACGCCCATGACCAGCCTTTCGCGCGGATGTTCAACCAAACCCCGCTGGGCGTGATCAGCGTCACCGGTATTGTGCTATCGACATTCATCTTCACCATTGGTCATGGCATGCGCGATTGGCCCGGCGCGGTGATCTGCAGCCTGATTTACATTGCTCTGCTGCGCGTCACCCGCGACAAAGGACTTGGGCCAACCGTCTGGGCGCATGGTGTCACCAACGCGCTGCTATGGGCGTACTGCGTGTATCACATGAATTGGCAATTTCTCTGATCCCCAAAAGGATCATCAAGAACACCCGCACAAGTCATCAAACCGGTGAATCGCGATCAGGCTTGTTGACTTTTGTCCAACAACATTTGGCCAATCCTGTCAAGCGAATCATACTGGTGTTACCGGGTTATTTTTACTTCATTGACACGAGACAATCCACGCCTTATTGTGTAACACTTGGTGGATTTGTAGAACATTTCATCGGTTGACGATGGAGGGTGTCAGGGATGACATTGATCCCCGATTGATTTCCGGCCAGGGGTTTTGGTACGGACATTTTTTAACGCATCAGGTTGGGATGCTATGACGAAACTCGATTCCGCGCTCTGGCGCGACATGATAGATCACTTGCGCAAACGTCACGCTCCGATTTGCAGGCAATGGTTTGACGACCTGGAACCTGTCGGTCTTGAAGGTGGTCTACTCACCATTCACACTGACAACGCGATCCAGAAAAACTATCTGCAACGCCAATGTCGTGAACAGTTCAATGAAGCGGCGCAGGCAGCAACCGGCGCCTTGGTCGCGGTGCAATTTGTCACACCCGATGCCATGCCCTCGCAGATGACGGTCAGCCAAACTGCTGCCCCTGCTGCGCCACAATCAAGCAGTATCCAGACCCCCACCACGCCTCCCCAACCCGCTGCCGCACCCACGCGAACCATTGAATCCGCATCACCGCATTCAAGCTCGCCCGCCGTCTTTGAAGACGAACAGGTGCTCAGCCCGGACTACAGTTTTGAAAACTTCGTCACCGGCCCGGGGAACGACCTGGCGTACGCTGCAGCAACCGCCGTTGCCAACCAGTTGGGCAATGCCTACAACCCGCTGTTCATTCACGGCGGTGTGGGTCTTGGTAAAACCCACCTGCTTCAAGCCATCTGCCAAAAAGTCCTTCAGGACAATCCCAATGCGCGGATTTGTTACCTGTCCTGTGAAACGTTCGTCAATCAGTTCCTTGACTGCGTGCAGAAGGGGCAGATGAACACCTTCCGTGATCGTTACCGTCACGTGGACCTGCTGGTCATTGATGACATTCAGTTCCTCACCAATCGTGATCGCTCGCAGGAAGAGTTCTTCCACACGTTCAACGCACTGTATCAGAACTCCAAGCAGATCGTGCTCTCCTCGGATCGTGCACCGTCTGAAATCCCGCAGCTTGAAGAACGCTTGGTGAGCCGTTTTGGTTGGGGCTTAGTGACCAGTGTTGCCAAGCCTGATTATGAAACACGCTTAGCCATTGTCCGCGCCAAAGCGCAGGTGCGTGGCCTTGAGATTCCCGATGACGTGATCTGCTACATCGCAACACGCATCGACTCCAACGCCCGTGAAATGGAAGGTGCAATCACCACCATCCAGGGACATGCTGCTCTGCAGAACAAGCAGATCGACCTTGCACTGGCCCGCAAAGCAGTCGGTGAACAGGAGCCCGTCGCTGGCAAAACCCAGATCACCCTGCAGGTCATCATTGATGCTGTCACGCGTTACTACAATGTCCGCCTGGGTGATCTGCAATCCAAGCGTCGTCACAAGTCCATCACCGAGC
>JBICHS010000218.1:0-4294 GCA_043101135.1 Phycisphaeraceae bacterium JB051 | reverse complement strand
ATTTGCGTGCCTTGATATCGCCGACCATGTCTGAGAGATCAATTTTCTCGACCGGTTTGGGTTTTCCATTATCATCGAAACGAATTGACTGTAGCCAAAAGCTTTCAATCTTACGTGAGATATGAGGATCGGTTTCCCAATCTTCTTTGTTTTGAATCAAGTACGCATAATCAGCATCTTTCTGATGCCATGCGATGTATTTTTGGTCTGTATGAAATACATGAGACTGATCATGCCTACCGGTGTTGTATCCGGGGTAATCCGTCAAGTTCTTATCTGAAGCCAGATCAATCCGCCTTAATATCATTGCAGCTTGCGTGGGGCCATAGTTACTTTTTGTATCAAATGTCAAAGCAAGCGCTTGATTACCTCGCAACACCATTTGGTAGACCGCATGATTGTTCTTTGAAATCGGGATTATATTTTCAGGGTTTAAGTTATTTCCGACCTGTTGGGCCGCCAGTGCAAATAGCCCCAATCCGACGATCACGAAAAACCATCCCAACTGCTGACCTTCAAAGTTCAATCGCCAATGATTGGTGATGGTTTTTCGGGTAAGCAGCAAACTTGTAATCATTATGACAACAAACACGACCAGCAAGGGTAAATGCCTGTGATTATAGACTACCCATTGATCAAAAATCTTGAACTTACTTAAGGCAATATCCGCCCCATCGGGAATATGAAACTGCATCCCTATCAACCAGAACAACGGCACCTTAGCAATTTCCCAGATATTAAATCGCTCCAAAGCAGGAACCATCATCGGCAGAAAACAGATCAACAACGTGAAGGCCGCGGCCATGATCGCTGAGCAAACGCCGCGTCTGAGCAAGCTGGAAATGGCAAAGGATATGGCGTAAACACCCATTGAGAGAAACAGAAAAATGATGGCCATCCCCAATCGTCCCACCCATTGAATCAAAGCGGATTTGAAGTTGACGCTTCCTATCATCTCAAGGCTGATGACCACCAGAGCATCAAACGCAACCACGACACTCCAAATCAAACCAAGCATGCAGATGCCTGCCAGGAACTTGACGGTGATAAACCAACTGCTCTTGATCGGCAGTAACCGCCAGGGCTCGGGTGAATCATCCGAACTCATGTCGTGACACACCATCGCAACGGCAAAGATCATGGCAAAGGCGTAACCACAGTAATTGATGACGTACAACAACTCGGAATCCAACACCCACCTGATGCCACCCTTGCTACTGTTCCATGCACCTACTACACGGTTGAATTTACCAGTCATCTCCAAAACAGGAAGCAGCAAAAACAGCAGCAACCCAACATACATTCCCCAACGTGCTTCGGAGAATTCTTTCCAGAATAATACTTTCAAAGACGTAGACTTTTTCACGTGATTACCCCCGTGTCTTCACTGGCTTGGGCAAGCGATGAACGGCCCATGCGTTTAATCCGACAGTAACTAGACTATTGAACACAATTGCAAAAAGAAGCGTGCGTTTTTCTTCCGGGGTAATGTTGCCAGTGTCCCCTAAAATCATCAAGGCAAATGGTGTGAAAGCTATCACTTTGATCATCAAAGCATCGGTTGCAATGCGCAAGAGATCAAGGATCATCAAGATAAACCAACCGCCAAAATACACCGCCATTGCCAGCAGGAATACACGTGCTTCTGTAGGTTGACGGATGCCGATACAGATCGTCCAGAACAGAGTGAGAACCGATATCAAAGACATACACAGATACATTCGCGATGAAATCTGTAATGATATTTCTCGATCTGATGCAATGACAGAAAACAGCAAATAGGACAAGGTAATCGGCAACAGAACACACATCATTGCAACAATCATTTTCACTGCAAAAAACAAGCGCGGGTTGATTGGTAGAGCAAGTAGTAATCCAATCGTCCCAGCCTGTCGTTCACCACCAATCGGGGACATTCCCCACATTAAAGCAAAGATGATACTCATCATCACGAGAATCCCGAGTGTATTAAAATCAGGAATTAATCGAGAATGCAATGAAAGAAAAGTAAAGCCACCAATGAGAAACAAACCCAGGCAGAAACCTGAAAATGATTCCCTGATTTCCTTGAGTACCAATTGATTGATGATCGCCCGGTTCATGATGCCACCTCGTGCAAAACAGATTGTTGATCGGATTGGTTGTTTTGTGTGATATCTGTCTTGCCGATGACATAGGCTTCGAAGATTTCATCAAGGTTCAGATCGATGACTTGAAATTGTTTTGTATGTCGACGTAGCTGTTCGATGGTCTGCTGGGCGTTTGTAATGGTGACATTGGTTTTACCATAGCCACGGTAGACATCTAATAGAGATAATTTGTCTTGGTGTGCATCAAAATCATGGGTATCCATGATCAATTTTTTGACATCGTTTCGCAGCGTGTCGGTGTCTTTCTGGATAATGATTCGGCCTCGATCGAGGATGGCTATTTCATCTGCAATGGGTTCGACTTCATAGAGTAAGTGTGATGAGTAGAACACCGTAGAGCCTTCGGATTGCAGGTGGACAATCAGATCACGGTTGAACTCCTTGCGCATGATCGGATCAAGTCCAAGTGCAGGATCGTCGAGGATGACCAATTGCGGTCGGTGCGCCAGGGCACAGAGTAAACCCAGACGCACGCCTTGGCCTTTGGAGAGATGTTTGACTTTGGTTATCTCTGCCAACTCGAATTGCTTGCGATAGCGTTCAGCCAGTGCCTTGTCCCACTTGGGATAAAACGGTGCCATGAAATCGAGGATTTGGCGGATGCTCATCCAGCCAAACATTTTCTGATCCTCTGCAAGGTATCCAACGCGGCTGCGAACCTCGATGGCTTTCTTGCTCGGGTCCATACCCAGCACGCTCATGGAGCAATCTTGTCCGGAAGGGCTCTTCTTGTCTGGTTTGAGCAGCCCCATGAGCATGCGGAGCATGGTGGTTTTCCCCGCGCCGTTACGGCCTAAAAGTGCAAAGGTTTGACCGCGCTTGATCTGAAAGCTGACATCTTCAAGAACCTGCTTTCGGCCGAACCGTTTGGCCAGATGGGTGACCTGAATATCCAATGGTGTACTCACGATGACGAATCTCCTTCCGGAAGTTTTTTATGGCTTGTCCTGGCAAGCAATCGGGAGAACATCTCCTGGAGCGACTGTTCGTCGAGTCCGAGCATGCGTCCCTGGCGAATGATCTGTTCAAATTCCTCTTCGAATTGACCGGTCTCTGGGGCCAACTGATTCATAGGCAGTACGTCTGCGATGAATGTCCCTGAACCATGCCGCCGCACGAGATAGCCCTCTGCGGTGAGCTTTTCGTAGACCCTTAGGATCGTGTTGGGGTTGACCCCGACCATCACGGCCAGTTCCCGTACCGATGGCACCTTGTCACCAGGAATGAGTGTCCCAGCGAGGCATTGAGCCCGAAATTGGCTGGCAATCTGCCTGCTGATCGGGACACTTGAACCTTTTTCAATGCGGATGAACATGGTGCGAAAACTCTTCTAAACGGTGTCGCCAACAGGTCACAAACAGACCGACAGCGACACCTTTGACTCTTCCAAAGCGTTAATCGTAAAAGGCCTACATTAAAAAGACACCCCAAAAAGAAGGACGGATTAAGTGTCTACACTTATAGTACACTAATCAATCCAAGAGTCAATCACTTCGTCTCATAAAATCTTGTTCTGTGTGCGAGGATGGGCTTTGCCGTGACAGATTCGGGGTTGATGCGGTATAATGTGTCCTGATTTGTTAAAGGCACCACAAGGAGTAACCTTTTGGCAAAATCCACGACGCAAACGCAATCCGCTGCCACCAAACAGCCCCAACGGAAATGGGATGAGGTGGTGGAAACTGGTAAACGTACTGATATCCCCGAAGGCCTTTGGCTGCGCTGCCCCAACTGTGCTGCCATGGTTTATCGCAAGAGTCTTGAGCAGAATCTGCATGTCTGTCCTGAGTGTGATCATCACATGCGGGTTGATGCGGATACGCGTGCTCGTCAGCTTTGTGACCCGGACAGTTTCGAGCCCATGTGGGAAAATCTTGTCCCGGTCGACAGCCTGAATTTCACTGATCTCAAAGCCTACAAAGACGTGCTGGCATCGGACCGCAAGAAAACGGGACATGCGGACGCATTGGTCTGTGGCAAGGGGTTCATCAAAGGTCGTGGCGTGATGCTGGCCTGTATGGACTTCCGCTTCCGTGGTGCCTCGATGGGTAGTGTGGTTGGTGAAAAGATCACACGTTGTATTGAGATGGGCATTGAGCAGAATTTGCCGGTGATCATTGCCAGCTGTTCAGGTGGCGCCCGTA
>JBICHS010000217.1:0-5777 GCA_043101135.1 Phycisphaeraceae bacterium JB051 | reverse complement strand
ATCTAAACGCTCAATGCGGCAAGCAAAACACAAAATTTCACTGGACATCAAACCCTGATCGGTTTACGGTAAATGTGGAAATAATTCGGTGACTTGGCGCGTTAAGCAAGTCACAGGAATCAAGGTATTGGGAACGCAGCGTGATCTATCCGCACAAAGGTTTTGGTAAAGGCATTCCTCGGATTCGCATCCGGTTTGGTCCTGATGCGCCCGAGCCGCAGACCGGTAAGCAAATGATCGAACATACCAATCGCTATCTTTCACGCATGCTTGGTGATAAACGTTTGGCCAAGCGATTGCCCCGAATTCCCCGCCGGCGAGTGGATCAGGGCGGATTTGATTTTATTCGTAACAATCCCGGTGCACGAGCTTTAGCAGAACATTTCTGGAATCGGCTGTTGGGCCGGTAACTTTTTGCCGATAGTAAGGGTGTAGACACGAAAACTTGTCGCAAAACAGGTGAGGAATATCCCTATGCAGACCAAGGCAACGATCAGTCCCAGTTACATGGCCCGACTCGCGGTGGTGTCCGCCATCGCCTTGATGGGCGGTTTGTGGTTCTGTTACGACGGCTTTGTCGGTTACCCGCATCAGCAGAAAGTGGCCCTGGCTTACATCCAATTTCAGGAAGAAGGTCGCGTTGATCAGTGGCCTGCCTACGCCCGTGAACGCGGCTGGACAGAGCAGCCTGAAGCGCCCAAGTCTGATTCGGATATCTGGCTTCAGCGGATTCTTGGTTTGTCTGCTTTGCCAGTGGGGCTTCTCTTTGGCCTCTCGACGCTGCGTTCAATCAAACGCTATGTTGCCTGTGATGAACAAACGTTGACGGCTTCGGGGCATCCCGCTGTGCCATTTGACGCAATCACCAAGCTCGATAAATCACGGTGGCAGAAAAAGGGCATCGTCATGGTGCACTACCGTGTCGAAGGCAAAGCCGGCATCATCGTCCTGGATGACTGGAAAATGCAGACCGAAAACACCGAAGAAATTCTCCGCACCATCGAAGCCAAAACCGGTATGGGTGAAAAGCCCGCAACAGATGAAGCAGACGCCGATGCTGCTCAAGAAGCACCCGTTGAAGCGCCTGAAAAAGCAGAGTCTGAAAAAGCATCCAAAGATGCCGTGGTGACTTCGTGACTAGCGTAGCATCGCACTTTGCGTAAGTTTACGCTGCCTTTCACAATCGCCGCGTTGCGATGCAAACCCGGCTATTAGAGCAGTTCAAATCATTAATCTCCATGTCCTATTTGATTTCGTCATTCCCGCGCAGGCGGGAATCCAGTGGCATTCTGTAGACGCTTGCAGCTTCCACTGGACTCCCGCCTTCGCGGGAGTGACGGTGAGTGGAGATTTATTATTTGAAACGCTCTAAATCATCTCACGGCCGCTTCGCTCAAGACGCAAAGACGCCAAGTGTTTCCAAGAGCGATTTCTTTGCGTCTTTGCGGGCTCTGCGTGAGGTTTTGTCATGGCTGTCTTTGAAAGTAAATCTGAAGATTTCAACAAAGCTTGATGATGTTGATTGACTCTGAGATTCTGGGCGCTACAATTTTGCGGTAACGAAACCGCAAACAATACCGCACGCCGTCAGGATTACGCTTCATGACCACCCAAACCACACCCAAAGCCGCCGGCAGAGTCACCATGCGACACATCGCCAAGCAGGCAGGCGTGGCCGTCACCACCGTCTCCTCAGCATTGCATGACACCGGGCGCGTGAGTCCTGATGTCAAACAGCGTATTCACGACATTGCAGACCAAATGGGTTATCGTCCCAAGCTTGCTGCCCGACTGCTTCGCGCTTCACGCACGGGGCGGTTGGCCATGATCATGGTGGTCGGGCAAGGACGTAATCCGTCGACGCTATCTCAATCCGGCTCACATGGGCCGATCATTGCCGAGTTTGCCTTTGCCTGTTCACGTATGAAAATCGGCTTCGAGATCGAGTACCTGGAAACCGGCAAAAACAAAGTCGCACCCGAATGCTTCACCAGCGGGCAGGTCGACGGTGCCCTGGTTTGTGGCAAGCTTCAAGACCCGGACATGGCTAAGTGGTTCAGTGAGAACGACGAAAAATTCCCCTGTGTCCACATGGATAAAGTCGGTCCCTACAACGTTTGGCAGGACACCGCCAGCGGCATCTACCATGCCATGCAACACCTTGCTGCACTGGGTCACCGTAAAGTCGGATACCTCGGCGTGGACAGTAACTACCATGTCCACCAAGCCGGGCGCGATGCGTTTGACCGTGCTGTCAAAGACTTCAATCTCGATGATGCCAACGGCAAGTGGCGTCAGTTCATCACCAAGGAAGACGCACACATCCGTAGCAACTGGATCGACAACCAACTCATCAACGCACGCAAGTTACTCAAAGCCAAAAACCGCCCCACTGCAATCATGGCTCAGGGCGTTCCCGATGCGCGATGCATGGTGCATGCTGCGATGGAAATGGGACTGCGTATCCCCGAGGATTTGAGCATCGTGACGTATGGCATGCCTGATGATGCAGAGAAAAGTCCGCCACGATTGCATTGTGTTGAGCCGGACTTTGCAGCCATGGTTCCTGCGGCAATCAGCATGCTCCGTGCGCGACTTGCCGGTGAGACGATTGTTGAAAAAAGCCTGCGTATTCAGCCTCAATTCACTGAACGCTGCAGCGTTGCGCCATGTCCGCAGTGATGTCACCGTCCTGCATTTCAAGCCATCAAGCCTTGCGTATACAAAGGAATCCAACATGCCCCGACGCCCTTCTGGTTTTACGCTCATTGAGTTGCTCGTGGTGATTTCAATCATCTCGTTATTGATTGCGATTCTCTTGCCGGCTTTGGCCAGTGCGCGAAAAGCTGCACGCGGTGTGATGTGCTTAAACAACATGCGTCAGCTTGGCCTAGCCAGCGCCATGTATCAGGATGAGAACAAAGGCTATCTGCCTCACGGCTGGAGTGTTGATGGTTGGAGCCCGGTTAAGGCAACGTTCAACAAACTCGCGCGTTACCTGACTTCATCACAGAGTAAATACATGCCGTTACCCGGACAGACGGGTAGTGGTGTTTTTAATTGCCCTGAAAAACCCGAGGGAAATGTTGCCAACGACATCCCCTCGTACTTACCCAATGCGTACATGGGTGATCGCGGCAGTGGTGAAGTGCCGATCTGGGCAGCGTACAAATTGCAGGACTTCAATAAACCAAGCCACAAGGTGTTCGTGGTCGATGCCATTGGCGGTTTGCGTCTTGGCTTGAACATCAGCAGTGACCAGGCCTTTGCCATGTCCAACACCGACCCGGGCTATGGCACGCTCATCGCCAGACACACTGCAGGCAGCGTTGCCATCGGTTTTCTGGATGGTCGTGCCAGCAATGTCTCAACCAACATTTTGCCCAAGACGCATTCATGGTCCAACGGTTCGCCCTGGCTGATTCGTGACACGCCGTCCCCCAGTGGCCTGTAATGCTTTGATTGATTTACCCCTTGTTTTCCTGCTTAAAACCATTGTGCAAACAAGCACAATGCATGGAGATTGATTGTGAAACGACGTTTGATTTCAAGTCGCCTGTTCCTGTTTGTTTGTTTACTGAGCAGCATCACTGCAACCGTATCCGCCCAGTGTTTTCGTGGTGGTGACAGTTGGTGCGGCAACCCGGATTTGATTCAACCAGCCGATAATCCGTATGTGCAATTGGCTGAGCTCAACGTCACACGCGGCCTGGATAGCAATAGCGCCTTCTGGCTCACATGGGGCTACACCGCCCCGGAGAGTTCGCGTAAAGGTGATGCTGATCTCAAAGCCAAAGCGCTGTCTGCAACGGATGCGATCGTTGCCAGAGAGCTCGAACAGAAGCTCAACCTCTGGGCCTTGACCGAATCACTGGAGACAATTTACCTCTGGAAAAAAGAGGGTTCAGCGCCGGCTGTCCAATACAACAAATGGCTAAGCGATCTTGAGCCGTTCGTTGAACAGAACCATGACATGAACGAAACCGGTGAATACTGGGAGTCGGTTGCGTCCAATACGTTGCACCAATCTGCTGTGGTTTTGCAGCTCGCTTCGATCCTTTACGATCAACCGCGTTACGCCGAGCTTGCTGCCAAACTCGTTGCCCGTGCACGTCGTATGCAGACGCCGGGTGGTGCGTTTCACTACATGCGACAGTCCGGTCCGACCCCGCTTTACTTTGGTTTTGAAGTCACGTTCCTCGGTCGCTATTACATGCTCACCAAAGATCCATTGGTTGCCCAAAGCCTCAAGGCCATGGGAACGTTTGCCCATGATGTGCAGGCCAACGGCATGTGGGATGGCTCGTCAACGCCGTGGTGGAAACACCGATGGGAAGTCGGCGGCCCGATGCATGGCATTGAAATCGCTGCAGGCATGTCCCGTGATTCCACTGCCCGCGCTTTGGCGCAATACCGTTTACTCTCAAATCAACCCTATTATTTCAGCTATATCGCCATGTACTTCTGGGACGGAACCATCCCCGTTGGCACACTCGGTAACGACCTGATCAAGTACAACCCCAACTACGGCGGACCACACTTACGACACAACGGCTTTCAAATCGTCATGCCCGGCAAAGCCTACGTCGACACCGGCATCGGCGCTTCCATTGTCCGCAACACCGATCGCTACAAGTTCGATGGGTATCTGCAAACCGCTGCGATTGATGTCGTCTCACCTGACAATGACGACAAGCCTTATCAGCGCCCCAACGGTGCTTACATGATTCTCCCTGCTGAACAGGTTCATGAGCATCGCAGCATTGTGGGTGACGACTGGATTGCCAGCGCCATCACGTTTGAGCCGCGGATGCCCTACTATGGCAATGCCGGTGCGCCGCCTGCCAAGGGACATCACAACGCTCAACTCTGGTTTGCAACCGGTAAGGCAATCGCTGGTTGGATGATCAGCTGGAAGGATGACTCCGCGATCAACGCTGTCCCGCGTGGCTATCTTTCACTGGGCGATCAACCCGTCCTATCTGCTGGCAACCGCATCACCGCAGGCAAGCTGAATCTGCAAGTTGTTGGTAACCATGTCACGCAGATCACCGCCTTCAACGAGAAGGAACTCTGGGTGCATCTCTCAGACAACAACCCCGCGAGCATCCCTGCCAACACACCTTTGGGTTATGGCTTGACCGCCTGGCCTGATGGCGAATCTGCGGTGCAGATGACAAAAGTTGAGCACGAAAATCTGATCATTTTCAAAGTCGCTACCAGCAGTGAAACTTCGACCATGCTTCTCTACAACCCCACGGACGCTGCGGTGAATTATGCAAGCACACTCACGGGCGAATCACGGGTTTATCGCTGTCATATTCAGGGGGCCAATGGTCAATCACAGCAGGTTGAATCGCTTGCCAATCTCACGATCAATCGCAGGCAGTTGGTGGTGATACCGGGTGTGGAACCGTGATTCTCACAAAAGCATCCACACAAAAACTGCTGCGCAGTTTCAGCGACACGCAGTGTCGCAGCTATTGGATGAAGGAATATAGCATGATCGTGAACAGTCAATTTATCGCAGCTTGATGGTAGCGATCGCCAGGGCGGCCAGGGCTGCGGTTGCAAGCCACATGCGGATGACGACGCGGTTTTCGGGGGTGCCGCCCATGTGGAAGTGGTGATGGATGGGAGCACATCGGAAGATGCGTTTACCGCCGGTGAATTTGAAATATCCGACCTGCATCACCACACTCAATAGTTCCATGTACACCACACCGCCGACGATCAGTAGCAGAAACTCCTGACGGATCACGACCGCGATGTAGGCC
>JBICHS010000216.1:0-3259 GCA_043101135.1 Phycisphaeraceae bacterium JB051 | reverse complement strand
CAATTCGGCATGATCGGCTTTGTCGCTTCGGTCGGGATCACCGTGCTCTGGTTCGGCCTGATCACCAATGCCATGAACATGCTCGACAACATGGACGGCCTGGCAGCAGGGGTGGGGAGCATCATCGCAGGCATCTACCTCATCGCAACACTCATGGGCGGGCAATGGTTCATCGCATCGTTGGCTGCACTACTCATGGGCGCCCAGCTTGGATTCCTCTGGTACAACTTCCATCCTGCAAGACTCTTCATGGGCGATGGTGGCTCACTGGTCATCGGCATGTTGCTGGGCATCATCTCCATCCGCACAACCTACTTCGACCCACAAGGCGAGTTTGGAGCTGGTGGCAATGCTGCTTGGTATGGTTTGTTGATGCCTGCGGTGGTGATGGCCGTGCCGCTGTATGACTTTTTCAGCGTGACAACCGTGCGCTTTTTTCTGGGCCGCAAAATCATGGGCGGCGACCGCAATCACTTCTCCCACCGCCTCGTCCGCAAAGGTCTATCCGTGCGTGCTGCGGTACTGGTGATCTGGCTCTGCACCCTGGCCACCGGTTTAGCCGGCTGCATGCTGCCAAGGTTAGAGGCATGGCAAGCCATCATGATGGCCACACAGAGTGGCTGCGTCTTACTGCTATTAGCCGTGCTGGAATTCTCCCATCCGCAGAAGCCGGTGGAGTGATCCTGTGAGTGGTATTGGGGCTGACATGATACTGACTAAATAATCATGCTCCTACTATCGAACCAGCTCGTGTCAATGAGAAAACTTGCAGCCCCTTCTGGTTAGAATTAATTCTTAGTAGTCCAAGCTCACATAGTATATGAAGATCGTCATCAATAAATCGCGGTTCCGTAATTTCGATAGAGCAATCCTTAGGCTGCCTGTCCCATGTTTTATATGTTGTACCATTGAAGGTTTTTGAAATTGCAAATTTACTAGCATTGTGTTCATTTAGTTGTCTCAGAATACTAACTGCTTGTAATGAAATACGAGACTTTATAGACATGGCATCGGTTATTGGCTTGAAACTTGCCAAGTGGCTTGCAACTTCAGAGATGACTTGATCAAGGCTTTGTAATTTATTCATTACTTCATCGTGCTGAATTGATAAAAAACTCTGTATTGAATTTGATAATTCTACATTGTTCAATATGAGATCTACTAACTGCTCGTGTTGATGCTGTCTGAGCCATTCTATGTATTGATTAATCGAAGCTGTTTCCTCAGCTCTTTGTTCAGCTTTGAATACACCCATTAAGCCAACAATTGTCGCAAATGCTGACGCAAGAGTAATTGGTTCCATTACACACTTTCTTGTTCACATAGGTACATCAAACTCATCCGGCACGAAATACCACATGATCACATACGCAATGACACCACCGCCCATGAGCAGGGCGAAGATCACGCGCCAGAGCCATGAAGGTAGATTGGTTTCTTTGGCAATGCCGCCACAGACACCGCCGAGGAAACGGTCGCTGCGGCTGCGGCGGATACGATTGAAGTCAAAGCCCGGATTCGTTTGCATGAATTCATCATACAAAAAACACGCTCAATGCCAATGACTTTCAGGCAGATGTTGTTGATCAAGTTGTCGGTGGTGTCAAAGCAAAGAGGGCGGTGTTTTATTTTGCTCGACTCTGACTGACCAGATGTAATGCTTCTTCGTAGTCACCGCCAAAATCGACACGCGTGATTTCACGGAGATTGTAGGTTGTCGGCGTTTTGTCCCACTCGGCATCAGGGCCAATTTCCAATAGTGAGAGTTGGCCTTGGGGCACATTGACGACTTGCCCGATGTGACAAATGTCAGGATCAATCCGTTGCCGATGGATGGTGGTTACGGGGAATAACCGGGCTGCGGATTTGAGCAGTAATTGAATTGAACTGAGTTTGATATCTGGTTTGGATGGGCAGGACAATTGTCGAATCTGTAAAGCATCAATAAAGAATTGAGCTTGTGCAAACGGGTATTTCAGACTGCGGATGTCTGCGATTCGAATGCAATGAAAACCGTTGTAACGGACACTGTCGTCGATGTTAGCCAGGAGTAACCACGTATCAGAGAGCGATACTGGGTAGCCAATGATTGTTCCATCCTCGTATGGGTTTGAGAACTGAATCATCTGCTTTTGACGGAATGCTTGTCGCAATGTTTTGCGTTTGTTGTTGATGGCTGATGTCATGGGAATCCCCGGTTTTGATGTTAAAGTTTCAAGATACAAAAACACCCCACAGTTGTGAACCGTGGGGTGTTTGAGATTTTAGATTTTGCTTAACCGATCAGCGAAGGCGGTTGCCGATGTTGTACTGTTCGGGGTTGGCTTCCAGGCCGGGGAAGAGGAGGTTTTCTTCTTCCTGTTGGATGATGATCGTCGGCTTGATGAGGATGAGCAGGGTGCGTTCATCCTTGACCTTGGTGCGGTTGGTGAACAGGCGGTTGACCAACGGAATCTTGGAGAGCACGGGCACGCCGGACTCGATTTCGATTTCGCCGACCAGACGCTGTCCGCCGAGCATCAGGGTGCCCTGGTCAGGCACACTGACCGTGGTTTCCAGTTGGGTCAGTTCCAACTGCGGGGCTTCAATCGCACCGGTTGCAAAGGTGGCTGCATCTTCATCGGTGTCATCAGTGTTGGTGTTGTCTTCGAGTTCAACCAGGAATTCAACACGACGGATTTCAGAGATCGTTGCCAGGCTGGGCTGGACGGTCATGGTGACATAGCGGCGGTCGGCACTGATGGTGCCTTCCACAGCCAGAACCACACCGGATTGCGTGAAGCTGAGGGTGGGGTTCATACCGTTGGCATCGGGAACCGGTTCAAGGTCGCTGATGAAGGCGATCTGACGGGCCACGGTGACATAAGCCTGCTGACCATTGAAGAAAGTGATACGCGGGGCGGTGAGGTTGATGGCACGACGTTGGTTTTGCGTCGCACGGATCATGACATTGACCGCCCAGTCGTCGACATAGGAAAAGCCGATGTCCAGTGCGCGACCGGTGCTTGAGTAGCCGGTGCCTGCCACGAAGTCTTCAAGGGCACCGATGGCTGCACCTGCCGAGCCGAAGCTGCCGGGGATACCGGTGGAGAACGGACGAGCGGTGATGCCGTAGGAGTCCTGAGCGATCTGGGTGTTGCTCCAACCGGTGTCAGTGTCTGAGCCACCGATTTGAAGGTCAACGTCGACGCCGATTTCTTCAAGGAAGTTTTGGTCAACCAGGAGGAAGCGTGCTTCCACGGAGATCTGCATTGAGCGT
>JBICHS010000215.1:0-2814 GCA_043101135.1 Phycisphaeraceae bacterium JB051 | reverse complement strand
GCGCGCTGCGTGCCTGGTGATATGTTTGGAGCAGACTCTGTGAACCCAGCGTTTTGTACAGGTGCATCATCGTCACCAAAGGCGTCGGCGCATCAGGCTGGAGCTTATCCGGAATGCGATGCCGAGCGGAGCCACTGGACCCCAGCACGTTGAATACGAGCACACTCTGATAAGCCGTCAACGCACGCCCTGACTCACTGTAAAGTGACGGGTGCGGCTGATTGGCTGCATCACAGATATCCGCAATGCCGGTCACGACGCGCTTGGCATAATCACGAATTGAGTAATTCATGCTCGAAGCATTGGACGATGCTGAACCGTCATAGTCAACGCCCAGACCACCACCAATATCAAGCACGTTGATGTTGGTTGCCCCCATTTCACGCAAGCCGACATAGACGCGCGACAACTCGGTCAGGCCGCGGTTTAGGCTGTTGATATCGCTGATCTGTGAGCCCAGATGAAAGTGAAGCAATTGCAGACAGTCGAGTAGTTCATTGCGGGCAAGGTACTCGACGGCTTCGGAGACTTCGCGGACATACAAGCCGAACTTGGATTTCTCGCCGCCCGAGTCTTCCCACTTGCCAGCACCACGGGTTGAAAGCTTGACGCGAATCCCGATAAAGGGCTTGGTGTTATGCTTGGCTGCCTGCTTGGCGAGTAAACGAAGCTCACGGAACTGTTCGACAACAAGAATAATCTTGCGTCCCATCTTGGCGGTGAGCACCACTGCTTCGACGTATTCCTCGTCCTTGAAACCGTTACAGATGATCGGCGTATCCGGGTCATCGACAATGGCCATCGCGATGAGCAGTTCAGGTTTGGAGCCGACTTCAAGGCCCATGTGCCAACGCTTGCCGAAACTCAGCACATCGTTGACCACCTGGCGTTGCTGGTTGACCTTGATGGGGAAGACGCAGTTGTACTGGCCTTCATAATTGCGAAGGTCAATTGCATCACGAAACGCGGTGTGAATCCGGGCAATGCGGTCTTCGAGCACGTTGGGGAAACGCAGCAACATCGGCGGGTAGATTTCATGCTTCTGCTCGATGGACTCCATGAGCTTGAAGATATCCACCACGCGTTTACGGTCACGCTTGGGATGCACACAGACATTGCCTTCGTTGTTGACGGAGAAATAGCCGTCCGACCAACGTGAAATGCCATAGAGTTCCTTGGCGTCTTCTGTGGACCATGGTTTCATGCGATGCCCCTGTTGTGTGTACCCGTTGAAAATTGTGGGACAAAAATTTTAACCGCCAAGACGCCAAGAACGCCAAGTTTTTAACAGAAAAAACAAGACATTTTCACCACAGAGGACACAGAGAGCACAGAGTCAAAAATGATTGAATCAAACTGATTCTTTTGTCTTATCTCTGTGTACTCTGTGGTAAAAATCTATGTCTTTTAAAACTTGGCGTTCTTGGCGTCTTGGCGGTTAAACAAATTGTTTTATACTTCGACCATCTTGGTCACATCGTTACGACGACGCTGCGCTTCGTCCATCTGTTCACCAGACGGGCTTTGGCCGGTCTCGATCATGGAGATGAAGCAGTCGAAAAGGTAACGCGAGTCATGCGGGCCCGGTGCGGCTTCGGGGTGATACTGCACCGCGAAGATCGGCTCGGACTTGTGACGAAAACCTTCAAGCGTCTGGTCGTTGAGATTGATGTGAGTCGGTTCGCCACCCACGGACTTGAGGCTGTCAATATCGACAGCAAAGCCGTGGTTCTGGCTGGTGATTTCCACCTTGCGGGTCGCCAGGTTCTGCACCGGCTGGTTTCCGCCACGGTGACCGAACTTGAGCTTGAATGTCTTGGCACCCATCGACAAACTCAGCAACTGATGACCAAGGCAAATGCCGAAGATCGGGAGCTTACCCAGCAGGGACTGCAGCGTCGCAATGCTCTGAGACACAGCCGACGGGTCAGCAGGACCGTTGGAGATAAACAGGCCCTTGGGATTGTGTTCAAGAATCTGCTCCGCCGTCGCGGTGTTGGGCAGAACTGTCACATCACAACCGACATCCACCAGGTTGCGGAGAATGTTGTTCTTGGCACCGCAGTCAATGGCAACCACCGGATACTTGCCCGGTTCGTGGTTGACGATACCTTGACGCGGAATCCAATCGCCAAGGTTCTCACTCCAACGCAGTGGCTCTTTGCAGGAGACTTCGCTAGCCAGATCGACATCGACCAGACCGCGTGACTCCTTGGCCAACTTGACCAACTCAGCATCAGACTTGGATTCGTCAGTACTCAGAATCCCCTTGAGGGCACCAGTGATGCGGAGCTTGCGGGTCAACGCGCGGGTGTCAATGCCGGTGATCCCGGTGACGCCGCTGTCAGCAAGCCATTCTTCGAGCTTCTGCGTGCTGCGGAAGTTACTCGCCAAATTGGAGAGTTCACGAACCACAAAGCCACGGGCAAAGATCTGGCGGGATTCGATATCCTCCTGATTGACACCGTAGTTACCGATCAGCGGGTAGGTCATGGTGACAATCTGACCTGCGTAGGAAGGATCGGTGAGGATTTCCTGGTAACCGGTCAAGGAGGTGTTAAAGCAGACTTCGCCGTCAATGGATTTGGAGCTGGTATCACCGAAAGCTGTGCCGATGAAAACACTACCATCTTCCAGAGCGAGGCGAGCGCGTACGGATTGCGTGGGTTGGTTTGACATTGGGTGCAGATTATAGGTTTTTCGGCGGTTTCGTCAAAAAAGACAAGGGTGTAGGGGCTAGGGTTTGGGGTGTGGGGTAAATTCACATGATTGTTCAAATTCAAATTGCATTTGTCTACAACCTAAACCCCACAC
>JBICHS010000214.1:0-3734 GCA_043101135.1 Phycisphaeraceae bacterium JB051 | reverse complement strand
CAACTCGCATAGCAGGTGCCAATACTCACCGAGCAGTTTCATCTGCGGGTTGTCAGAATGTCGCAGCTGCCACGCCTCGGAGCGCAGCGCCTGTTGCCATTTGGCCAGCGCCTTGGGTTGGCTGTTGATTGTTGCATCCACTGCCAGCGTATGCAGGATGTCCAACCGTTGTTGAATCATCTGCAACTGCTGTTTGGGATCAGCAGTCTGTTGCGTCTGCAAAAAGATCTGTTGCTGCAGTTCAATGAGCTGCTCACGTGCCAGAGTCTGTGAAGCACCATTACTGTTTAGCAATTGATTCTGTGTCGCATCGGTCTGTGCGTTGGCAGGATCACCCCACATGCCGATCATGCACACGACCAACATCAACAACATTCGCTTAGCAAAACCCATCCATTCCCCCATCATTCCTCAAATTCATTTAAACACCGCATCGCGTCTGCAAGCAAAATACGACCCACACCCACCAGGCCATACGCTTTGCAATCGTGAATCTGCTGCACGCCGAACATGCGCGTTTTATCTGACCACAAAAAGCCGAACAAGCCCCAGGGCTCCGACGTGCAGTGGTCCGGCTGGGTGTTGTAAAGGTGATGCATGGCCACCTCTTCAACGCGGTCAGCCCACTTGTCATTGCGATCAAACAACGCGGCATTGGCAAGCGCATGAAGCCCGATCAATTCGCGATACGTCCACGCATCAAGCGTGTCTTCAATGTCCTGAACCGTTAATGACTGCTCAGGCACTTCACGTTCAACCACGGTATTAACCACCGCTTTCGCCAACGCGATATCGTCATCGGCATGACGCAGTGATCCGATCAACAGCAGTAACCATGCCTGCCAAAGCACCGTCTCGGTTTCCAGATAACCCGGTGCTGTCTGCTTGAACTGCTCAATGGCGCGCAACGGCTTAGCCAACGTTTCAAAGTCCGACGCAGCCGTTTCCCAGATGTTGTCAGGCAACACCAGGTAACGCTTGGCAAAGGCAGCAAGGTGCACATGCATCGCAAGCAGCGGGTACACCGGGCGTTTATCCAACCCCTCGATTTTCTGTCCTGCTGCAAGCTTGCTGATCCCGTCGATGAGTGTCTGATGCGTCGAAGGCGCATCTTCAATCATCAACCTGGCCACCGACATCAAGTCGTCCAGATCAGCGGTTTGCTTGGCTGAAAGGGGGGCTTGCTGAATCAGATCCATCACGATCTTACGATATTGGTTAAAATCATTTTCTGTCATGGTCCCAATATCCTATGAAAGACAATCCTCATGGCCAACTGGCAAGCCACTGTAAATGAAAATGAACTTCAGGATTCCAACCCCACACCCGTCACCATTGAAGGCCAATCCATCGTGCTCTGCAAGGTCAATGGCGAGGTTTCCGCCTTTGCCAACACCTGCCCGCATGCCGGCCTGCCTTTGGATGGTGGCCACGTTTCGGACGATGGTGTGATCACCTGCCCGTTCCATGGCTACACCTACAGCGTCTGCTCAGGCAAGAACACCACCTTCGAAACTGATCCACAACTTCAAACCTTCCCCGTCCGCATCACCGACGGCAAAGTCGAAGTCCAGGTCGAAGCATAACACATAAACACCAGCCGTTGGATTCACCGGACACAAACCACAACAACACAAGCCGCCAGATGAACGACCAAAGGGAGTGAATCTGACGGGTCAACGAAAATCCAATCACCCCCAACACCAATCGCCTCACACCTCAGCCACCACCGCACGCGATAACACTCTGCCCTTAACCCGCAATGGAATAACACCAACATGCTCCAAGACGTTCTGGAATATCTCGACAAGCAACACAACGCAGCCGTGGACCGCATGGTCGATCTGCTGAAAATCCCCAGCGTCAGCACCGACTCGGCCTACGCCAAAGAAGTCCGCAAAGCTGCCAAGTGGGTCAATCAACATCTCCAGGAAGCCGGCCTGCAATCACAGATTTGTGAAACCGATCGGCATCCCATCGTGCTTGCAACCAACTGCGATTCACCCGACGCCCCCAAGGATGCGCCGCACATTCTGTATTACGGTCACTATGACGTGCAGCCGCCAGACCCACTGGAAAAATGGGATACGCCGCCGTTCGAACCCACCATCCGTGACAACGCTGTCTTCGCCCGTGGCTCGTCTGATGACAAGGGACAGGTCTGCTGCATCCTCGAAGCGCTCATGGCATGGAAGAAAGTCGCAGGCAAAATCCCCGTCCGCGTCACCGTCCTCATCGAAGGTGAAGAAGAGTGTGGTTCAGGTTCCCTGCACAGCTTTGTCGAAACACACAAAGAAAAACTCAAAGCCGATGTCTGCGTGATTTCCGACACCACCATGTGGAAGCCCGACACCGTTGCCATCACCTACGGCCTGCGTGGTTTACTGTACTTTGACCTCAAACTCCACGGCCCATCACGCGACCTGCACTCAGGCATGTACGGCGGCATCCTCGCTAACCCATGCAACGAAATGACCCGCGTGCTCGGCAAACTTTTTGATGATGATCACCGCGTCACCATCCCCGGCTATTACGACAATGTCCAACCCGTCACCGCTGAAGAACAAGAACAATGGGACGCGCTGGATTTCGACGAAATGAAAGACTGCTTGACTCCCGTTGGCGTGGACACACCCTTCGGTGAAGCAGACTACACCACGCTCCAACGTCGTTGGGCGCGACCCGCATGCGACATCAACGGCTTGTATGGTGGCTATGGTGGTGAAGGTGCAAAGACCGTCATCCCCAGTTTTGCAGGCGCCAAAGTCAGCTTCCGTCTGGCAGCAGGGCAGCATCCCGATCACATTGCAGAGATTTTTGAGAAGTGGCTCCGCGAGCAGGACACGCATGGCTGCAAATGGGAGATCACCAATTTCGGCGGTGCCGTCCCCGTTGCCGTCTCGCAGAATTCGCCGTACATGTCCGCCGCCGCCAAAGCCATCAACCAAAGCTCTGGCAAGGAGCCCGTCCTCATCCGCGAAGGCGCAACCATCCCCGTCGTCGGCCAATTCAAAGAAGACCTCGACCTTGATAGTTTGCTCATCGGTTTTGGCTTAACGGATGACGCAATCCATTCCCCCAATGAGAAGTTCAACCTGGATTGCTTTAGATTAGGCTACCGCACCCACGCCGCCCTGATCGCCGAATTCGCGAACCTGGAATGGTGGACCTAAATCGCATCACACAACACGCAAGCAACCCGGTCAAGATGACCGGGCTATATTCACATAGCCGAGTCATCCTGACTCGGTTTGCCTTGCAATCCAGCGAGCCCAATCAACGCAACGAACCGCGTGAATTTCATTGACACTCCCAACCCCACACCAGATAATCCACCCAACGTCACGGGGGACGTTCTCCCGTTTTTGCGCATAAAAGTTCTAAATGCCAACGACTATCCCAATGCAAAATGATATTTCAAATTCACTCAAAACCATTGAAATGGTCTCAACCAAGTTCAATCTGTATTTTTTGTTGGTCATGACCATCATGAGTGGCTCTCTATTAATTGCAGGCTTCATTCAACTTTTTGTAAAGACACCCAATGCACTTGATCAGGTTTCCGATCCGGTGATGTTCATTGCTGTCGGTGTTTTAGGTTTTACCTTGTTTTATCCGTGGTATATGGTGTTTTTCTTTTCGAGGCATTTTCTCTTGTCGATCAAGAATCTCGAGCAAGAGAACCTTGAGTTGCGTAAGCAGATATCTGATCTGTCAGAATCCTCTGGACTATG
>JBICHS010000213.1:0-2703 GCA_043101135.1 Phycisphaeraceae bacterium JB051 | reverse complement strand
CGAGCGTTTTCACGAGCCGCTTCCAGGGCACGGAGAATGTAAACGGCAGCACGACGCTTGCACATCCGCAGAATCGAGTCTGCTTCGTCGATGGGCTTTGAGCGAATCAGGTCGACGACAGGACGAACCTTGGTCGGGCTGATGCGTGCTCCGCGATGAACATTGGTATAAGGCATTTGATCAACTCCAATGCGAAGTTACGTTGGTTTATGCACGACCCGTGGCACGCATGGCCTTGGAACCGGTGGTGTGCGAACGGAAGACGCGGGTCAGCGAAAATTCGCCAAGTTTGTGGCCAACCATGTCTTCGGTGACGAACACTTGGTTAAACACTTTGCCGTTGTGCACCAGGAATGTGTGGCCGACAAACTCGGGCACGATGGTGCAGCTACGGGCCCAGGTCTTGATCGGCTCACGCTTGTTCTGCTGGGCGAGCTTCTCCACCTTGCGGTAGAGTTTGAAATCCACAAACGGACCTTTTTTAAGTGAACGGGGCATATGCCCTCCTTCAATCTATTGAATCAGTTACAGGGTCAACTGTCCGTAACGCTTACTCACACGACGACGCAGGATGCGCTTGTTGGAGGGTTTAACCTTCTTACGCGTCTTGCCACCCTTGGCCAACACACCGGTCTTGGATGCCGGGGCACGACCACCCTTACTCTTACCATCACCACCACCCAGGGGGTGATCGCAGTGGTTCTTGGCCACACCACGGGTATGCGGACGTTTGCCTTTATGACGGTTACGACCGGCTTTACCGATGCGGACATTCATGTGGTCGGTGTTACCGATTTGACCGATGGTCACGCGGCAGTTCACCGAGATCTGACGAATTTCACCGCTGGGAAGCACAATGGTTGCCCACTCACCTTCACGGTTGGTCAGGCGTGCATAGCTGCCAGCTGAGCGGCAGATCGCCCCACCCTTACCGGGGGTCAGTTCGATGTTGTGAATGCTCAAACCGGTGGGAATGTACTTGGCCAGCATGGAGTTGCCGGTCTTGGGTTCAGCACGTTCCGAAGCGTTGACAATCACATCACCGTCGGTCAAACCGATGGGAGCGACGATGTAACGCTTTTCGCCGTCTTCAAACTCAACCAAGGCGATGTTGCAGGTGCGGTTGGGATCGTATTCGATGCCGACGACCTTGGCAGCCATGTCAAGCTTGGTGTTGCGACGGAAGTCAACAACGCGGTAACGCTGTTTGTGACCGCCACCACGGCTTTGAACGGTGATCTTACCATGATGGTTACGACCGCCGTTTTTCTTCTTGGTCTTCAGCAGGCTTTTTTCCGGCTTGCTCTTGGTCACCTCGGAGTAAAGGTTGACCGACGAGTTGCGGCGACCTGCACTGGTTCTGTTGTATACGCGAACGGCCATGGGGCCTCTCCTTACTTACTGAGTCAGTCTTGCTCAGAACAGTTCAATCTTGTCATCCTGGTGCAATTGAACGGTGGCTTTTTTCCAGTCACGCTTTTTGGAAGCACCAAAGCGAGTGCGGAAAGCTTCGCCCTTGCGGACTTGCGTCGCCACGGAGTCAACGCGGACACCGTAAAGCTCGTTAATGGCCTTGGCGATCTGAGGCTTGGTAGCCTTCATGTCGACAATGAAGCTGTAACGGTTGCGGGATTCGGATTCCCAAGTGGACTTTTCAGTCACCAGGGGACGCTTGATCACATAAGTCGCATCCATGTTTATTCACCCTCCACGTTGGTGGTGACGGTATTGATCTTGCCTTGTGCCTTGTCGATGACAGCCTGCATGCCAGCCTTGTCGATCAACAGGAAACGGTGGTTGAGCACATCAAACGCGTTAAGCTGTTCGACGTTAGCCACAGAAACGTGTTCCACGTTGCGAGCTGATTTGGCTTCGGTGCTGGTGGTGCTCGAAAGAGCGACAAGACAGGTACGATTGATTTCGAGGGATTTGAGCAGCTGAGAGAACTGCTTGGTGCTGGGCTTTTCAAAGCTCAGCGTGTCGACGATCTTGATTTCACCGTCGACGGCCTTGGCGAGCAAGGCATTGCGATTGGCCAGACGACGCATCTTTTTGGGCATGTCCTGGCGGAAATCGCGGGCTGATTTGGCAAAGGTGTGACCACCGTGGTACATGATGTTGGTACCGGCTGAACCGCGACGGGCAGAACCTGTGCCCTTCTGGCGGTAAAGCTTGTGGGTGGAATAGGAGGTGCCGCTGCGACCGCGAGTGGATGCGGTGCCTTGACGGCGGTTGGCGTGAAAGCGGACGTATGCTTGCTTGAGAAGAGCATGGCGAACTTCACCGCCGAGCAGGGCTTCATCAACTTGCAGCGTATCAATCTGCTTGCCTTGAATGTCGTGGACTGGAATTTCAATCATTTTATTCACCTACGGCCCCATCTTGGGGATACGTGTTTGTTCGTCGCACAATGCCGGCGGATATTCTCTGTCGCCGACGATGACACACGACTCGGTCGTTCGCCATACTGTTGCGACCTCGCAGTTTCCATTGACACCGTTAAACCACAGTGTCGGACTTACGAGGTTCAGTGGGCCTTACTTGGCCACCTTACGCTTGAACAAGCGAATTGCTTCCCGTACATAAACAACCCCTTGATTAGCGCCGGGAACCGATCCCTT
This sequence comes from Phycisphaeraceae bacterium JB051, assembly GCA_043101135.1. Taxonomy (GTDB): domain Bacteria; phylum Planctomycetota; class Phycisphaerae; order Phycisphaerales; family Phycisphaeraceae; genus UBA7800. Next base: position 82 of record JBICHS010000213.1, on the reverse strand, counting down.
GACCAGCAAAAGGTTCTTTTCTTTATCAACTGCGATCACTTCCATGCTGCGGACAGTGACCTGCTTGTTACCCATTTGACCG
>JBICHS010000212.1:0-6398 GCA_043101135.1 Phycisphaeraceae bacterium JB051 | reverse complement strand
GACTTTTTTGGATATCCAACCATGAATTTGTTTTCCCGTCTCTTTGTTTTCAATGTTTTTGCCCTGTGTTTAACGGTTGTTTTGCCCTCGCGCGCAGCGGATGTCGCGGTGCTGCAGCAGGTGATCAACCAGGCGATTGCACAAGGCCAAAGTAAGGTCACATTGCCAGCAGGTCGCTATGAAGTCAGTGATCAAGCGTTGATCATTCTCAATGCCAAACATCTGACGGTTGATGGTTCACAGACCACGATCATCGGCACCAACGTCAATGTTCCCATGCTCAAAATCCAGCTCAGTGAACAGGTGACGGTGCGTGGCCTGACGTTGGATATGGACCCTCTGCCATTCACACAGGCAACGATCACGAAGGTCTCCGAGGATGGGCAGCAATTGCATTTTCAAATCCACGATGGCTACCCGCGTTTTACCGGCGACTATGTCGTCAAGCGGTTTCACGTTTATGAGAAGGATCAGGTGCGCCTCAAGCCCGGTGTGCCTGATGTGTATCTGAGTTCGGTGAAGGCTTTGACGGATGCAACGGGTGTTGCGATGTCGGGCGTTCCCTTGAACAAGCAAGTCGCTGTCGGTGATCGTGTGGCATTTAATATCCGCCGTCGTTCGGGCATTGAACTGAACAAAACCGACACGATCATTCTTGATGGCATTACGATTTACACGACTGCAGGCCTAGGCTTTTCGTCGCGGTTTACCCGTGGTCAGAACCAGATCATTAACTGCAAGATCACACCCGGCCCGACACCGGCTGGCGCAACGCAGCCGCGTTTGATGTCCACATCAGCAGATGGTTTGAACTTTGCCTACATGCGTCATGGTCCGATTGTTCGCAACAATGAATTTTCACATATGGGTGATGATGCGATTAATTTCCATGGCGTGACGTTCCCCATTTTCAAGCAGGTTTCCAGCACGGAGATTCTGGTGGGGCGTCCCTATGGTCAGGAGAATTTCGATTGGCTTATCGAGCCAGGGGACGAGGTTCGACTGCTAGCCGATAAGAACTTTGCCATCCTTGCAGACTGCAAGATCAAGACGTTTGGTTATGACGGACCGGCTGACGAAGAGCAGTTGGCATGGGCGCGCAGGACATGGTCGCATGGTGGTCACAAGGCTTCGATGTATCGCATCACCTTGACCGAGCCGATTGATCATGTGGAAGCTGTCTATGTGGATATCCCCGAGACGTCAGCACGCAAGTATGAAATCTCCAACAACTATTTCCATGACCACCGCGCACGTGGTGTGCGGATCATGAGTGGTGATGGCGTGATTACCAACAATCGCTTTGAACGCCTCAAGGCAGTGGGCATCTCCGTTGGCCCTGAATATGCATTCTGGCGTGAAGCCGGTTGGGCGGACAACGTGACAATTTCCAACAACACGCTCATCGACGTGGGGCATGGGACGAACACCTACGATGCCAACAGCTACACCCTGGGCGCGATAAGTGTCTTTTTCCGCAGTGAAGATCCGACCTTACCCATGCCGATGCATAACACGAATCTGCGAATCACCAATAACACGATCACACGCACGCCACTGGCTGGGATTTTCATCCGTTGCGCCCAGGATGTGACCGTCACCGGTAACCAACTTAAAGACGTGTTGCCCCAACCGCTGCCCGGAGCAGGCCGTAAGCAGGGCTACCAAGTCAACACGCCCATTGATGTGGATCATGCCCTTTATGTGACCGTCAAGAACAACACGATCCACTGATAACATCACGTTTATAACCACTTGATGGCGGGTTGGAGTTGACAATCGTTCGTACCGAAACGAATATGGTGTTTCCTATTTTGAAACCAGGAGACACAGTGTATGTTGCGAGCCTTTAATCAACACCATATCCGCTTCGCCCAATCCCTTGATGGCGTTTGGGATTTCATCACGGCCGATGATGCCAAGCTCAACAAAAATGGATTGCCCAAAAGCTATAACCGCAAGGTTGTCGTGCCCGTGGCTTGGGAAACGCTTCCCGGCCTTGAGACCTATCGAGGCAAGGCCTACTTCCGTCGCACGGTCGAAGCGATACCCGGCTTGTCCACGCGGTTGGTCTTCGGCGGTGTCTCGCATACCGCAGATGTCTATGTCGATGGCGTGCTCATGCAGCATCACTATGACGCCTTTACACCGTTTGATTTGATCATCGAGCCTTCGGACAAAACGTCCTACGAAGTTGTCGTCGAAGTGGACAACAGCTTCGGTGATCACTCGGCATTGCATATCGAAAATGACTATTACACCTACGGCGGGATCACCCGTCCGATCGAACAACAGTTCATCGACACGCTCTATATCAGTGACCTGAAAATCACCACCACAGCCAAAGGCAAAAGCTGGTTGCTCAACGTTGCAATCACCGTGAGCAATCTTGGCGATGATGCGGTCAATGCCATGCTCCAGTATGACATGGATGGGCAGGTCGTCGAGCTGGGTGAAGTCAAACTGCGCGGCGGGCAAAGCAAAACCGTCACCCACACGCAGACCTGCAAGGATGTGAAAGTCTGGGATGATGCCAACCCCAATCTTTACATGTTGACCGCTCAACTCATTGACGTGTACGGCACGATTGGTGATGACCTTTCCGAACGCTTTGGTTTCCGTGAAGTGAAAGTGCGTGGAAAGAAGCTGCTTCTCAACGGCAAGCCGCTGCACCTCTTCGGCTTTAACCGTCATGAAGACCATGCCAACTATGGCTGCGCTTTACCGATGTCTGCCATCGCTCAGGACATGGCTTTGCTTCAGGACACCGGCGCGAATTTCCTGCGAACCTGCCACTATCCCAATGACATGCGCGTGCTTGATCTTTGTGATGAGATGGGCATCTTCGTCTGGGAAGAACACCATGCCCGCTCGGTGAGTTTTGATCATCCGGCGTACAAGGATCAAATCGATGGCTCCACGCAGGAGATGGTCCAATGGCATTTCAATCACCCGAGCATCATCATGTGGGGCTGCCTGAATGAATGTCAAAGCTACACCAAGTCTGGTGCCAAGGAACATGGTCGCATTTTGAACATGCTCAAGAAGCTCGACCCCAGCCGCCCGGTGACTTATGCGTCGATGTTCCATGAACGTGACCTGGCTTACAAATATGCAGACATCGTTTCATGGAACCGCTATGACAACTGGTACGCTGACTGCGATCCGGATGTGGCTATCCGCAAGATGATCAAGTGGCTTAACGCTTCAGAGAAGACCGGTGGCAAGGGTAAGCCGATCATCATTTCGGAGTTTGGTGCAGGTGCGATTTATGGCTACCGTCATCCCAAGTGCGAACGCTGGACCGAGGAATACCAGGTCGTCGCGCTGGAGCAATGCCTCAACGCCTACCTGAACAACTCGGATATTCTCGGCTCGGTGATCTGGCAGTTCTGTGATGTGCGTACCACACAGTTTGGCATCGACCAGTGCGGCCCGTGGAAGACCCGCCCGCGCTGCTGCAACAACAAGGGTATTGTCGATGAATATCGCCGCCCGAAACTTGCTTACGACAAGGTCAAGCAACTTTTCACCAAAGCCCGCAAAGCTGCCAGGTAAGATGCAGTCAGTAACAGATTGAATTTCCCAACACGGGTGTCCCCACGGATGCCCGTGTTTTTTTTGGCAAGGCAATTTTTAACCACAGATGCACACAGATCAAGGCACAAAGGCATGGCCTCACGCTCGCTTCGCTCAAGACGCAAAGACGCGAAGTTTTTAAGACAAGAATTTATGACTCTGTCTCTGCCCTTGCGTCTTAGCGTCTTGAGCGCAGCGAGCGTGAGATTGTATTACATTCAATGTAATCAATTGCCTTTATCTGTGTTCATCTGTGTGCATCTGTGGCTAATTGGCCTTGGACACGTAACGGTTGATCATACCCAGGCTCCACTTCATGGTGATGTGTTTGAAGCCAATTCCTCATTTGGAATGCGATTTTTCAAAAGGCTTGACTTGCTTTTGAGGCGGGATATCATTGTTTCGAAGCAGGAAATAAACTTTCCAATTTGGAACTTAACATGGCAGCGTCCAAGCAACAAAACAGCATTCCTGCGTTGAGTAAATCGATCTCGGTGCTCAAGGCCATTGCCGGTGGGATGCAGAATTATTCCATCGCGGAATTGGCTCGTGAGGTGGGGGTTGCGCATACCACTTGTTACCGCATTGTGCAGACATTGGTCGATGCCGACTGGCTGCGCCCGCGTGCCGGTGGTGTGGGGTATGAGTTGAGCTATGGGCTCTTGCCGATGGTCGAACCGTTTTTAAATCACCGTGTGCTTATTGACACGATCTGCCCGGTGGTGGAGCAGTTGGTCGCCAAGACGGGGTTGTCGGCGAAGCTGTCGGTGAGGCAGGGCGATGATGCAGTGACGGTTTATCGCGTGGAGTCCCCTTTGCCGATGTCGCTATCGGGGCGGGTGGGTGTTCGGTTTAGTTTGGTTTACGGCTCGTCGGGTGCGTGTTTACTGAGCAGTCTGCCTGACGCGCGGGTGGATCGCATCATTGAGCAGACACCGGATGCAGCCTGGAAACACCAGAAGCCTTCGGATGTGCGAAAGCGAATCGTCAGTGCGCGTGAGAACAATTACTGTGCCGACCTTGGCAAGTTTCACCCGCAGGTACACACGATCTCATCACCTTTGTATGACGGGCATGGCAAGATGATTGCGGCATTGACGATTCTGGGTTTGCCTGAGGACATGAACACGCAATCCAATGAGGATCACATCAAGGCATTATTGCGAGCGACATCGCGTTGCAACCAATTGATCAAGCGTGACGAATTGACGGTGGAACTCAAATGAACGCTGCAGAATTTGGATATGACTTAACCGGGAAGGTGGCTTTGGTCACCGGCTCCAGTCGCGGGATCGGCAAAGCCATCGCGTTGGGGCTCGCCCAATGTGGTGCCTCCGTGGCCGTTCATTATGTGGGTCACCAGGAAGAAGCCGATGCCGTGGCATCGCAGATTCCCAACAGTTGCACGGTTCGTTGCGACCTGCTTGCGGATGAAGCTCCGCGGAAGATCCTCGGTGAAGTCGAAAGTAAGCTCGGCCCCGTGGACATTCTGGTTCTCAATGCGTCGATGCAGTTTCGTCAGGATTGGGATCAGGTCACACGCGAGAAATTTGAGCAGCAGGTGGTCGCCAACTTCCGCAGTGAGTTTGAAATGATCCAGCTTGCTGCCAAGCACATGATCCAGCAGAAGTGGGGGCGCATCCTCACGATTGGCTCGGTGCAGCAGCATCGCCCGCATAGTGCAATGATCCCCTACGCTGCTACCAAGTCCGCTTTGGAGACAATGGTGCGAGCGTTAGCCAAGGAGTTTGCGCCGCATAACGTGACGATTAACAATCTCGCACCGGGCGTGATCCTTACCGATCGCAACACCGATGCGTTGAGCGATGAAGCATACCGCCAGAAAGTCATGAGCATGATCCCATTGGGGCGGGGCGGGGAAGCAGACGAATGTGTGCCACCTGCACTGATGCTTTGCTCGGATGCTGGCAGTTACATTACTGGTATTGATCTGGTGGTCGACGGTGGCATGCGTTTGCCCTGATCGACTTTGATTGAGAATTTCATATTTGAAAACACAGCGCGATTCCTGCGCGCTTCAGACAGTAAAGGATTGGCTATGAGCTACAAAATGGAAACCGACAAACTCCGACAGATTCGTGATTTTGTCGAAGATGTTGAACTTTCGATTCCCGAAGATGAGCTGTGTGCTCGTTACGAAAAACTCTACACCGGCGCGGTCAACGACGTGATGCGTGAGATGTGTATTGTGAACTGTGCGCTGCCGCCCGAGATTCACCCGCTGGAAAAAGACATGGTCTGCTGCGGCATTGCCTTTACCATCCGCAGTTGCAAAGACCCGACGCTCACCGGTGAACTCGAACACCGCGTGAAGATGCTCGAAGAGATCAAGCCCAACAATATCTGCGTGTGGAATGCCAACGGCGATGACGAAGCTTCCCACTGGGGTGAAGTCATGACGCAGGCTTCGATGAAGCGTGGTGCCAAAGGCGCGATTGTCGATGGCGGTATCCGCGACACCCGTGGCATTCTCAATCTCAAGTTCCCCATCTGGTACAAATACCGCACGTCCAACGGCGCACTCTCACGCACCAAGATGACCGGCTATCAGGTTCCGATTCAGGTGGGCAACTGCATCATCAAGCCCGGCGATATCATCTTTGCTGACATTGACGGCGCGATGGTCATCCCGCGCAAGATTGCTGTGGAAGTGCTTCTTCGTGCTGAAGCCATTGAAAAGAACGAAGAGGAAATCAAGGAATGGGTCTCCGCTGGCATGTCCGCTGAAGAGATTCATTCACGTGGTGGGTATTTCTAAGTTTCACGATTTAAGACAACTAGCCACAGATGAACACAGA
>JBICHS010000211.1:0-9069 GCA_043101135.1 Phycisphaeraceae bacterium JB051 | reverse complement strand
CGCCATGATGTCGGGGCAGCGAACTATTTCCCATGTATCCATCTCCAACCGTTCTACAAGCAACGGTTCGGCTATGACAAAGGCATGCTCCCGATCGCCGAATCCATGAGTCAACGAACGGTTGCCCTGCCTTTCTTTAACCGCATGGACGAAACGCATGTCGAGTTGGCAACGCATACGCTGCATGTCATGCTCCAGCGTGAACAACTGCTTATGCAGAAGGAAGTCAGCTAAACATTCATCACACGTAATTTGATAATGGGTATCGTTGCAAGGCAACCGAGCCAAGTTGCTCGGCTACATAGGCACGTCGCCCGGTCATCTTGGCCGGGTCTCAAACACAATCATTGAGCAACAAATCGACACGTAAAAAAAACCGCAGCGGTTTAAACGCTGCGGTTTTTCATTGCAGGGTTGGTTGGTTTGATCAGGTCGTTGCCAATTTGAATTTCTTGATGCGACTTTGCATTTCGTTGGCGCGCTGAATCAATGTCTGAGCGGTTTCAGATGCTTCAGCAGAGTCACGGCTGGTCTGTGTACTGAGATTACGAATGGTGTCCAGACTACAGGCAACCTGTTCGGTGGCACGGGCCTGTTCTTCGGATGACGCAGCGATGGACTGAATCATCTTGGCAACATGCTGTGTGCTGGCAACGATCTGTTCGAGGCTGGTACCCGCAGTGGTCGAACGTTCAACGCCCTGTTCCACTTCGCCGGAGACGCCCTTCATCTGTTCCACAGCATGGAAGGTCTCAGTCTGGATGGCTTCGATGGAACCGGCGATCTCACCGGTCGCCTTGGTGGTACGGTCGGCGAGCTTACGGACTTCATCGGCCACAACGGCAAAGCCACGACCATGCTCACCGGCGCGAGCCGCTTCGATGGCAGCATTCAGTGCAAGAAGATTGGTCTGGTCGGCGATGTCGTTAATCACCTGGATCACCTGGCCGATCTGTTCGCTGCGTTTACCCAACGCTTCGACGCTGCGGCTGGAGACGGTGACGGATTCCTGAATGTTGCTCATGCCGGCGATGGTCTGTTCAACAACCTGACCGCCTTCGGTGGCAACTTCACCACTCTTCTGAGCACGTTCAGCAGCCTCAGAACTCTGTTGCGAGGCCTGAGCAACGGACTGACTCATTTCTTCAACGGCAGCGGCGATGGAAGTCACCTGTGTAGCCTGAGATTCATTGGCTTGAGACATCTGACCACTGATGCGTGCAATGTCATCAGAGGCACTGAGGACTAACTGGGATGTGGCAGCAACCTGCTCAATGGTGTCATGCACGGTCTGAATAAAGGCGTTGAACCACTTGGCAGCCTGACCGACTTCATCATTGGTTTCTTCAAGACGCTGCGTCAGATCACCGTCACCATGAGCCAACTGTTCTGCACGCATTGCGATCGCCTGGATGCGGCGAAGAATCAGACGAATCATGTAAGTCAACAGGACAAGGATCACCGCTGAGATCGCAACACCAATGCCGATTTGAACCGCACGTTGATGACGGACATCTTTATCAAGCTGCCCCGCGATAGCCAGGGTCTTTTCCTTGCGATCAAGCATCAGCTGCTTATGTTTGGCCAACTCCTGTTCGTTGACCCCACAGATTTGATCGATCGTATCACGCATCGTGTCGAATGTGGTCTTGGTTTTCGTCATGCTCAGAACTTTGGCTTGCTCAATGAGTTTGTTGAACTCCTGAGTATCCACATTGTCATTGTCCTGACCGAGATTGATATACTTTTCACATAAAGCCATGGCTTGACCTGAAGCCTTCTGCCATGCTTCGTATTCCCCCTTGAACTTCAGAAAAAGATCATGGGTTTCAATGTGTTCTTCGGGGCATGCTTTGCTGATACGGTCAATGACCTGCGCCGAATTTTCCTTGTAGCTTTGCAGCGATTTGGCAACTGTCTTGGCATCATTGTGTTCCAATGCCATGATCGCTCGCTTCTCAGCCAGGATCGCCTGATAGGCATCACGGTCGGCATTGAGAATTAATTCGATCGCACCGCTATGCTTCGTCACATCAACAAAGTCGACTTCAACCAATGGCACAAACTGGTCGTTGACAACCGTGTCCACAGTTTTGCTGAAATTGTTCAAACCAAACAAGCTCAAGGTCAGAATGCCCAATACACCTAAAAGGCATACGCCCCCAACGCTATAAAGTCTCGTACGAATCGTCATTGCCGTGCTCCTAGCAGATATCTAAATGCCATATCAAATCTACGATTCAACGCAGACCAATGACAAAAATTACGGAATACTCGTTTCACATTCATCGGGAAAAATGCAATGCCAGTTAATACAGACCTGTGATTACCACAAAACATTTTTGTAAGCTTAGATTGTCAAAAGGCATAAAAAAACAACACCGCATGACTGGATCACACGGTGTTTCGTTTCTTACCGGACACTAAAGGATTAGTCGTCCGAGTTGGATTGGATGTGTTGGGATTAGGTGTTAAAGAGGAAGTGAACCACGTCGCTGTCCTGCATGACATAGTCCTTGCCTTCAGTTCGGAGCTTACCGGCTGCACGAATGGCCGCTTCGGTCTTGAATTGATCCAGGTCATCAACGCTGTAGACTTCGGCACGTATGTAGCCGCGTTCGAAGTCCGTGTGAATCACACCTGCTGCCTGTGGACCGGTCGCGCCAATCGGAATCGTCCAGGCACGGATTTCCTTGGGGCCGGCAGTGAAATAACTTTGTAACCCCAGCAGCTTGTACGCAGCACGAGCGAGTACCGATAAGGCGGGTTCCGTCAGGCCGACACTCTCGAGCAACTCCTGTTGATCTTCTGCATCAAGCTCCGCCAGTTCACTTTCAAGCTTGGCACACACCGGGACGACTTCGCCGTCTTCAGCTTCAGCACGATCACGAACGACCTGCACCAAAGGCCCTTCGCCTTGCAGGTCATTCTCATCAACGTTGGCAATGTAGAGTACGCGTTTGGCGGTGATGAAGCCGAAGCTCTTGATCATCTTGATTTCGTCGGGAGTGAACTCCATGCCACGGATCGGCTTGGTGTCGTTGAGACGCGGGACGATTTTCTCAAGTAAAGCAACGCGTGCCTTGGCTTCTTTATCTCCACTCTTGGCGGTCCGACGTGCCTTTTCCAAAGCGCCTTCTGCCTGCACCAAGTCGGAAAGAATCAGCTCGGTGTCGATAGTTTCGATGTCACGAATCGGATCAACGCCACCGTCGACGTGGGTCACATCGCCGTCTTCAAAACAGCGGACCACGTGCATGATGGCATCGACATTACGGATGTGTGAGAGGAACTTGTTGCCAAGCCCTTCCCCCTGAGAGGCACCGCGAACCAGACCTGCGATGTCAACAATCTGAAGAATCGCGGGGATAACTTTTTCCGTGGGCATGTGTTGATTGATCCGTGCCAGACGATCGTCAGGCACACTCACCACACCAACGTTGGGCTCAATCGTGCAGAACGGGTAATTCTCACTGGGAATCCCCGCAGCAGTCAGGGCATTAAACAGCGTACTCTTACCAACATTGGGCAGTCCGACGATACCAGCTTCCATCAATCCATCTCCAGGAAAGTGAGGTCATTTTCAAAAGCAGGGCAGATTACCAGTCTTAAGCGATTTGAGCAAGGTGATGCCTCGTTTGTATTGGTTCAAACCTCAAAATCAGGTGCATTCAAACATTGCAAAAACACATCCACACACGAATGGCGGCCCCTTGAAAGAACGCCCAAACACTGCCTATAAACTCAACATTCCCTGCGTCAGACTGCCACACACACTTAAAAGCCTCACCTTCATGTCTTTTTACTAATTCAAATATGATAGAAACTTACGAATAATCAAAAAATCGACCAACACTGGTAACATTTTTGTATTTTTTTCTTGAAGTCCGTGATTAATGTTTTAAACTTTGATGTAGATCAAGGTATTAGGACTCGGAATACCTCAGACTATGGTCATGCAAGGATGCATCGACAGTGGGTCGGGCTCCTTTCGAAAAACCTCATCGCCGTAGGGGTTCAATATGAGTCAAAAAAAGCCTTCCCGCTTGGGATCTGCGCTGACTCTTCGCTTTGTCACACCTGCCTGGAGACTGCCCTGCTGGATTATGCTGGGCGTTGCCGTGGGGATGGCTGGTGTAGTGGCACAGGTTTCACGAGCAACGTCCTATCTCAGTGACTCGCCCGAGACGTGCATCAACTGTCACGTGATGAATGCTGAGTACGAATCCTGGCAGAAGTCCAGTCACGCCAATGTGACCAACTGTAATGACTGCCACGTCCCCCATGACAGCGCGCTGAACAAGTATGCATTCAAAGCCCGTGACGGTTTGTATCACTCCTACATTTTCACCACGCGTCAGGAGCCACAGGTTATCCGCCTGTCCAAAGGTGCGATCCCCGTGGTCGAAGCCAACTGCCGCCGTTGTCATCAAAATCAGGTTGACGAAATTCATCTTGCCACGCCAGTCAACACGGATCATCGCTGCTGGGATTGTCACCGTGAAGTCCCGCATGGACGTGTTCACAGTTTGACAGCCACCCCGCGTGTGAACGTGCCTGATTTACCATCTGTAACTTCCAGTCCCAAAGCTTCGCCGAGTATTGACGGTCGCCCCGTCCGCCCCAATCAAGAGGAATCCAAACAATGAATGACTCCCCACAAAATTCCGGTTCCAAACCAGTGATGGGTTGGTTTTTATTTCTGTTGACCGTTGCTGCGGTGTTCGGGCTGGGAATGCTCTTTGCCTCAGTGATGGAGCGTCGCGAGGAAGCCAAAGTACGTCGGCCCATGGCAGAGATCGGCAAGTTCGAAACCGACAGCGCCAAGTGGGCTGAAAACTGGCCACGCCAACACGCCTCCTATCGCGAGATGGATGATGACAAGACGATGACCAAGTACGGCGGCGCCGTGCCTCGCGACTACCTGTCGGAAACCACCGCCAATGTGATTCTCTTTGCCGGTTACGGCTTTTCAAAAGACTACCTGCAGGCACGCGGGCACACCTATGCTGTTGAAGATGTCACTGAAACAGGTCGTAACAGCGGCAAACTCCCTGCCACCTGTTGGAGCTGTAAGTCACCTGATGTCCCTCGTCTGATGGCAGAATTCGGTGCCAAGAAAGTCGACAACCCTGAAGACAAATCCATTCAGGAATTGGCACTCAAAGGTGCAGGCGATTTCTATTCACATAAGTGGAACGACTTCACTGAAGAAATCACCCATGCCATCGGCTGTCTGGACTGTCACGATCCGGACACCATGAAACTGCGTGTTTCCCGCCCTGCTTTGATCGAAGCCTTTGAACGCCAGGGTAAAGACGTCAACAAGGTCAGTCATCAGGAAATGCGTACCCTCGTCTGTGCACAATGCCACGTCGAGTACTACTTCAAAGGTGATGGCAAATACCTGACCTTCCCCTGGGATGAAGGCATGACCCCTGAAGCGATGGAATCGTATTACAACGAACGCGACTTCAAAGACTGGACCCATGCCATCAGCAAGACCCCGATGATCAAGATGCAGCACCCGGACTATGAAGTCTACTCAACAGGTGTGCATGCTTTCCGCGGTGTCTCCTGTGCAGACTGTCATATGCCTTACCGCACGGAAGGTGGCGCCAAGTTTTCTGATCACCACCTGCAGAGTCCGCTGCTGAATATCGCCAACTCCTGCGCCGTGTGTCACCGTTGGAGTGAAGAGGAAACGCGCAATCGCGTGACTGGTATTCAGGACAAGAACGACGAAGGTCGCAAGCGTGCTGAACGCGCCATTGCCTATGCACACTTTGACATTGCAGCCTGTATGCAGGCCGGTGCGACCGACGAACAACTCAAACCGATCCGCCATTTGGTTCGTACCGCCCAGATGAACTGGGACTACGTTGCAGCCAACAACGGCATGGGTTTCCACAGCCCGCAGGAATGTCTGCGTGTCCTTGCCAAGGCAGTCGAAAAGGCTCAGGAAGCACGTGTCGAAGCCACACGTCTACTGGCAACCTACGGCTACACCAAACCAGTCGTCTATCCTGACTTCTCAACCAAGGAAAAAGCACAGGCGATTAACAAAGCATTCATTGCAGGTGAGGGGCCAGACCTGCTGGGGGGATTTAAGGTCAGCAAAGCAGCCTTGAATTAAGACATTTCAACCAGCACTTTACCCACAATGACGCAGGACACCGGATGCTATTCGGTGTCCTGCTTTTTTTGCGTTTAACGACAAACGATCGTGATGTGCATCTTGCTTCTGTAAAAGAGACAGACAGCAGTCCCCTTTGGTCTGCTGCCTGTCATGATGAAATACTCAGAATGATGATGAAATGTATCAGTCAGAATTCTTGCCACCGCTGCGGGACCTGGTGACTTTGGCGGTGCGTTTGATCTTGTTGCCGTCGCGGACACTTGTGCCTTCGACATCACGGCGGGTGGTGCGCCCATCGGAATAATTGCGCGTCTCAGAAGCCTTGAAACTCCGACTGCCGTCGTTATTTCGCTTGGAAGTCAGATTGCGGTCTGCAGAGTATGTCACGGTCTTGCCATTGGCATTGGTATGCGTGCCCTGCACATCAGCTGAGCGTGTACGCGAGCCATCACTGTTGCGCGTGACCAGACCTTTGATGGTTTCCTCGGTATAGGCCCCATTGGAGTTGGAAACATTTCGGGTCCGATCGTATGACCGACCGGTGTCGGTCTTGGTCACATTGGTGGTGGCATTGAGTGTTTTGACATTGTCGTTGCGTGAGTTGATTGCCGTGCCGGTCGTTGTGATGGTGTGCGATCCGTTTTCATTTTTCACGACGTCGGATGTTTTATTCATGGTGTGACTATCACCGGTCTGGGTATTGGTCACGGTCTTGGTGCTGGTGATGGTTTTGCTACCGTCTTCGTTTTCAGTGACCTGACGATCACGTTCGACTTCCACTTCCACGGTCTTGGTATCTGTGTCACTGGTTGTTGAATCCGTGGATGTATCGCCACTGGTTTGTGATGCCATGACGGGTAAACACAGCAAGCCGGTGACTGCCAGCGTGGTGAGGAAAAAGGATAAGCGTTGGCCCAATGGGCGTATGTCAGCCTGCATTTTCTAGCTCCTGAAATGAAGAGTCAGATGTGATGTCCACAGACTAACGTGACACCTCAGACAATATTGCCAACGGGTCATCATTTTTTTCACAACCACACATATCCAATATAAAACCGAGCATCGAAGATTGGCTTCAATACTCGGTTGATCATGATTATTCAATTAGTTTTGCAGCGTTTACTGCTTGGTCGGATCAAAGAGCACCTGCTTGGCTTTGACCAATTCCGGCTGCAGGTGATCATAAGGCAGTTCCTGAACCGGGCAGCTTTCATCCAGACACAGGCTTGCTGCGATGGCAACGGATTCACCTAATGCCATGAACACCGGCTCCATGCGAGCTGAACCGTAAGCAATATGTGATGCCGAGAAACAGACAGGCACGAACAGGTTGCCAATCTCGCCAACCTTGGGAACCACCGCACGGTAGCTCACCGGGTACGGGTCGGTCGGCGGGATCTGTACGTCACCGTCATTGAGCACCCATGCTTTGCCATCAATCACCTTGGCAAAGCGTGTGCAGTTATGCGAGTCCATCGTGTATGACCCCATACCCACCGAGTCTTGAACGTGATTGCCCAGACAGTCGTGCTCAGTGATCACATAGTCAGCCACCATACGACGACACTCGCGGACGTAGAGTTGGTGAGGCCAATTGCCGGTGTCGGTGAATTCGTCCTTGGGTAAGCCCCACGTGCTGTAAGCATCGCGGTAACGCTGTGGGATGGATTCATCGTTTGCAACAAACCAGTAATACCCCTGCTGCCAGGCGACGTGACGTTGGAAAAGTTCTTCACGACGTTCGTAGCTGGCGTCGGGCCATTCCCAGTTGCCACCGATAAAGTCACTGGAGACAGCGCCGTGGTTGTTGGTATCCGTCTTGCGATGTCCGCCGGGAGTCTTATTGGGGAAGACGTCAAACTTACATGGCGTGTCGGGACTGTTTTTGATTTGTTCGTTGTAACCGTCTTTTTCCGCGTTAAACCAGCGGCTGACCAGTTCGTAGAGTTCAGGTTCAAAACCATCAGGCTTGGCCCAATCGATTTTGAGTTGCGGGTCATCGGTCATGCACACACGGAAGTTGTAAGCTTGAAGTCGCTTGTCACCTTCACCCTGCTTGGCGGTAAAGTCCCCCTCTTCAAGCATTGGCAGTAAACCACTGTCTGGATCACCAGCAACCTTGTACGGGTCGACTGGATGCGAGAATTGGTGTTTATCGCGGACCTGAATGCCGTTGAGTTTTTCGTCGTACTGAGAGTTGGCTTCACGACCGGTGGTGAAGGATACACCAGCCTTGGCCATGAGGTCGCCTTCGTAGCTGGCATCGATCCACATCTTGGCGTTGATGCTCTGACCACCGAGCATCTTGGCAGCAGTGATCTTCCCACCGGTTGTTTCCACAGCATCGACATACTGACAATAGCGTACGTCGATGTTGTTATCAGCGATGAGGGTGTCGATGACCTTGCGTGCCTTGGAAGGTTCGAACTGCCATTCTTCGGGGAGCCCATAGAGTTTGCCGACCATGTTGTAGAACTCACGTGACTTGCCACCGATGACATGCTTGCGACCGAAGTCCGTCCAGCCCAGCCCGCCGGTGGTCATCCCGCCGACATGTTTCCCGGGTTGGAGCACGACGACAGATTTACCGCGTTGTGCCGCAGTGACCGCTGCAATAATGCCTGACGCCGTGCCACCATAGATGGCAATGTCGACGTTGATCGTTTCGTCCGATGGAGTGATCCATTCACGCTTGAAGTAGTGGAGATTGCTCATAGACGGTGAATTATAATCGTTGGCGCAAAGTTGGCTACAGATCAAGATTCGGATAACAACTGGCGCGCAATGAATAGCATGTGGCGTCAAGTTGAGATGATGTGTGAATGCGAGATCACATAGCCCGGTCATCTTGGCCGGGTTGATTAAACGGACCGTATCAAGGCAACCGAATCAAGATAAGAGCGCTAAACCGCAAGCGGTTTTATGCCATC
>JBICHS010000210.1:0-4543 GCA_043101135.1 Phycisphaeraceae bacterium JB051 | reverse complement strand
CGGTGCCGATGCCACCGATCTGTTCGACGGCTTCGTGAGTGACATGAGCGAGTGTGTAGCCTTTACCTTTGGGGGCAGCAGCCGTGCTCGCGGTCTTTTTGGCCGATGCTTTTTTAGCAGCAGGCTTTTGGGTTGTGGTCTTCTTGACGCTTTTCTTACTGGCTGATGACTTGGCCATTTTCGAGTCCATTCATTTTTGGGGGTTTAGCCCGGGGGGAGATCTCCCGGATCGATTGCAGGGGGATTAGCTTGTGGCGAGACAGCCACCTTGGCTTTGGCCTTGCGGGCCGTCGTTGCATTACCGCGGGACATGGCGATGACGCCGGTGCGTGCCATTTCGATGATGCCGTAGGGCTTGATCATGTCGATGAACGCTTCGATTTTTTCTTCAGTGCCTGACATCTTGATCATCAACTGGTCGTTGCTCACGTCCACGATCTGGGCGCGGAAGATGTTAGCCAGTTCGATGAGCTCGGTGCGGTGTTCGATGGGGCTAGATTCGCCGGCAGTGCTCACCTGCACCAGCATCAGGTCACGTTCGACAAAGGCAGCGTCGAGGTAATCGACGATGCGGACCACAGCCACGAGTTTGGCAAGTTGTTTGCGGACCTGCTCAAGCGTGGAGTCATCGCCGTTGACGACGATGGTCATGCGCGAAAGCTCAGGGTTTTCCGTGCGGCCGACAACCAGTGAGTCAATATTGAACCCGCGGGCGGCAAACATGGAAGCAACTTGTGCCAACACACCGGGTTCATTGGTGACCAGGGCGGCAATCACGTGACGGTAGAGATGTTTTTCTTCTGTGGTCATAGTCGGCATAGGATAACCGGAGTAAGGTGCGATATCGAATTCTGAGTCCCAGAATTTTTGTTTTTCACACCACCTTCAACCCGCAATCAGCAATCCCGTAAAACATTCGATCTTGTCCGAAGTGATATCGGCAAAGCGATGACTTTGGATATAAAGCAGAACTTTGAATTCGAAATCTCGGTCCCCGCGCGTTATCATCCGTCTTTAAGACTGACTCCCGCAACTCGACAGGAATTCAAGCATGCCGGCCGACAGCCCCGCACAAGCCTATTTCCGTAATATCTATGAGACCGTCAAGAGCCTTGCCATCGGCATGCGCATCACGCTCAAATACTGCTTCTCCAAGACGGTGACCGTGCAGTATCCTTATGAAAAGATCGCCTTTGCCCCGCGTTACCGTGGTATCCACGAGTTTGAAGCGGATAAGTGCATTGCCTGCGACGCCTGCGCCAAAGCCTGCCCGGTGGATTGCATTTACATCGAAAAGTCGGCCCCGCGTAAAGTCGACAAAGAGACCGGTAAGGCAACCGGCGGCGAGTTGCTCCGCTATGCCATCGACTATCAGAAGTGCATGTTCTGTGGTCTTTGCACCGAACCCTGTCCCACCGACTGTATCCACATGGGTAAGAACCATGACCTTTCCAGCTACAGCCGTGAAGAGATGGTCGTTGAGTTTGCAGAGCTTCATAAGAAGACCGGCCAACTCACACCGTTGCCCCTTTGGGCTGAGCGCAATGCGGATAAAATCCCGTGGGTCAAGGCTGAGAAGGAACGCATCGAACGCGGCGAATCGGCAACCTACGAAGCAGATATCCCCTCGGTTTAAGATGCATTGATAATTCATTGCCAAATCGTTGCCAATCGGTTTGACAAACGAATCAGAGATGCTAAATTACTCAACTCGCTGGCCATGAGTCAGTAAGCCAACGGCTAGATAGCTCAGTTGGTAGAGCACGGCATTGAAAATGCCGGTGTCCCCGGTTCAAGTCCGGGTCTAGCCATTAACGCTTCACCATCACGGTGGAGCGTTTTTTTTTACCCGGATTACGCAGGTGTTACAGTCGTTTGGCAAAGCCCGTTGTGCGGCCGCTTCTGACCTGATCCCCTGAAAAAACACAAAATTTTTTTGAGATTAACCTCTGCCTGTTGATCAGAAGAAAGTGGATGATTCTGTTCCACAAATGCGCTGAATATCGGTCGCTAGGTTATGTTTGGCCGGATCGTATATTTTGACCTTTTTGACTGAATATTTACCCGCCTCAAGCCGTGCATAAAATTTTGCGATTGAAGTAACACATGAGCACAATCCTTTCTTTTTGCATGTGTTCACGTTCTTTTTGATCGTTCGATTGTAGATGTGTCCACGCTCTCGCATCACGTTTGGGGGTCCATAAAATGATTGGTTGCGTTTTGCCAAGGAGAAAGGTCTATCGCAATGTCGTTTACGCCCCTTGTTGACGTGCATTTTTCTGAGCACATGACACGATGTGAGTTTCTGGATGAAATGCTCTCATCGCAGTCTGATTTACGTGTGACGTTTCGATATCTCATCGGCCGCGCCAAGATGTATCCGGAAGTGGAACTGGTGCTGGATTTTCGAAACGTCAACTATGTCTCCGCAAATTTTGTCGGCCAGTTAATGGATCTTCGTCATCATGTCGTTGCCAACAAAGGCAGCCTTCGATTGGTCCAGATGAATCGACAGGTTTTTGAAATCCTGCTGGTCTCCCGCGTTAATCAATGCTTCGATATTGATTTTAAAGATGACTTTGGGATGCAGTTCGTCGAATTCGCCCACAAGGTCAGCCATGAAGCTCAGCGACGCCCTGAAGGTTGGGCAACACGTCTGCGGACCATGATCACCGAGTCGAATCTGTTTGACCTCTCATCACCAAAGAAAATTGCACAACTCCAAAAGCAAATGTCCAAAAGACGCGGCGACGACCACGAGCCAGGTCGAAGAGTGGGGTAGTTGCAGCGGTATGGACTGCTGTTTGTAAAATATAACTAGCTGTTTTTAAATCAAATACATCGTTTGGGTTGGTTGGTGTGATAAATTTTGTACAAATTGATTGATTTGTACAAAATCTGTTCATATGATTGGACGTTGGTAGTTTTCTTTCCATGTCCAAGAGATATCGCGTGTCCCAGGCTGCATCCACCAATCAACGTCGCGTCATTTCCAAAGCTCAGCTCAAGAGTCGGATGACGGCTGATCTCATTACCGAGATGAGTTGGATTCTGTCTCAGCCACCGACGTCCGTTGGTGCACGACTGCGGCCTGAGGAGGAATTGGCCAACGCGTTGGGACTCACCCGACGCCAGGTTCGTGAAGCAATCAAGGTCTACACCGACAAGGGCGTTCTCGTGCGGCGGCAGGGCAGCGGCACCTACGTCCGCCGAGTCCATTCGCATCCTGCAGACGCACCTGAGTCCACCACCTTTGGCTTGACCCATGAGCATATGTTTATGGACCTGCAGACGTCTGACATCCGCAATCAGCCTTTGAATCAGGGGCTCGTGGGTAAGACCACGCAAAGCCTGCGCATCGGCTTGTGGTCGGATTGGCAACTCTCCCCGCCACACACCACCACGCATGTCGTGCTGTCGATGTTCATGCGTCACGCGCAATTGGCTGGGCACACCATGACCATTCATTCGCAGGTGTCCTCCTCACAAAAAGCGCTTCCCGTCGAAGAGATGGCAAAGCAACTCGAACATGCCAGCGATGACGGTTTTCTCGTCGGCGCTCAGTATGCGGACACATTCCTGGCAGCACGCGAAATGGCGCAGTCCGATTGCCCGTACCTGTTTCACATCATGGGCAGCAGTGACTTTGACCTGCACCCATCGGTCTATGTCGATACCGAACGCGCCTGCCAACGTGCTTTGCAACATCTCGTTGATCTGGATTACCAACGCATCGGCACGATCGCGCTGCACACCACCAAAGAATGCGACATTGAACATCACACCCATCGCGGCGTGATGCTCCGTGCCAATCTCTGTCAGGACTACCATGCTTACGCACAGGACATGGGCGTGGCATCGAGCATGCAGGCCATGCGCGAATTGCTCGACAAAGCCGATGGCAAACTTGATGCACTTTACGTTGCAAACGACATGGTTCTCGTCGGCGTGGCCGAAGCCTTGAAGCTTCAAAACCTCACGCCCGGCAAAGACATCGCGGTCATCTCGCTGGCAAACCGCGGGTACCCGTTGCCCCGAGGCTATGATTGGACCACCATGCAGTTTGATCCTGAAAACTTTGCATCAACCACCATCCGCCAGATCAGTCACCAAATCGAATACCCCGACATGCCTGCCACCACACTGGCGATTCAGGCTCAGTTCTGCACTGGGCAGACCCATCGGCTTGATCGCTAAGAACACGTGAATCGCAATCATCAGGAGAGACGCAAGATGTTGCAAGCCAATCATCAATCACTGCACAAAACAAGGGCTTTTACGCTCATTGAGTTACTTGTTGTGATTTCCATCATTGCTTTGCTGGTGGGCATTCTCTTAACCGCGCTGGCGTCCGCAAGAGAGCAGGCCAAGGCCACGCAGTGTCAATCACAGCTTCGACAAATTGGTTTGACACAGATGTTGTACGTTCAGGACAACAAGCAATATTTCAGTGTCGTGCAAATCGCAGGAGGCGGTGCCAATGCCACGTGGGTTGCCAAGATCATCCCGTATCTGTCCAACGATGGTGAAGGTCAGACATGGG
>JBICHS010000209.1:0-4952 GCA_043101135.1 Phycisphaeraceae bacterium JB051 | reverse complement strand
ATGCGCCCAATCTGCTTATCAATGAGTGTCATGAAGCCGTAGTAATAACGGATGACTTCTTCCCAATTTTCCCATTTGAGTTCACTGTGTGATGGATTGATGGCAATACGATGCGGGCCTTCGATTTGATCACTGGGCCAGCGGTAGTTGGGCCATTCCGGGATACTGACATGGCGGTACATTTCATAAAATTCTTCGGGGATGAAGTAGCCTTCGTGCGGTCCCCAGAAATTATGCCACAGGAAAAAGGGTTTGCCTGAATCTGCAAATTCGTCGATGCGCTCAATCGAGTGTTGAGCAAGGAAGTAGGGAACGGTTCCTTCTTCGGGCAGCTCCTGTATGCCGTAGCTTGGGACAAAGCCTTTACCCAGGCGAAGCTTCTCGCGAATGTTGTTGGTCATTCCCAATCGCTGCAAATAATCCTTGTAGTCCTGGAAGTTGAATCCCGGCCCACCATGCCCCGGGCAGTTGTGACCAATGAAGCCAACATCACGAGGCAGTGCTGGTGGGATCTGTTCACAAAACAGTTGGCTTTCCCGCCAGCCCAGATGCCATTTGCCTGTGTAGAGACAATCGTAGCCTGCACTCTGCAAACGTCGCGACAAAAGCTCAGGACGATCCCGTAGATTGTGCACTGCGCAACTGGTGTTTCCCGTGTTGGAGGTCATACCATGTTGATGCGGATAGAGCCCTGTCATCAGGCTGGCTCGGGCTGGCGTGCAAAGTGGGCATGGCGTATAGGCATTATCAAAGATAATGCTACGACCAGCGAGTTTATCCAAGTTCGGCGTCATGCATGGCGTCTGACCATACGTGCTTAACGTGGACAGTCGCTGCTGGTCAGTCAATATCAAAATGACATTGGGTTGTGACACGTGTTTACTCCGTTGTACCATCTGCCAGCGAGCCATGGACCGGTCGCTTTGCACACCATGCAATGACGCGACGGATAAAAGCCTGCGATGCGGGCGGTTCATAGGACGCTGCACTATGGCCAAGCAAGGATTGAACCACACGTGATTCATTGACTTCATACGCCCATGCCAAAGGCTCATCCGCACCGGTGATATTGGACTTGGCAACCAGGAACGGCTCAACGATCGGCTCGTCACCATGCTGACGCCAATACAATTCATCGGTAACCTCAAACGGCTTGAGACAGGCAGTGAGTGGATGACGCCCCTGCGGGCGGACTTCAAATGTGCCGAACTTGTCATGGTGACTGCGCCCCGGTGCGATGTCACGATGCTCCCACACGCGCTGAACCAACGTGCGATACCACGGCCAATCACTTTTGCCCTCAGTCAGTGGCAAAGATGCATGACAGGCGCCGTTGGCAAAGTGATGCACAAAGACGCCGCCACCGCGTTTAGTAAAATCTTCAATGGCTTGTTTAACAGCATCACTTAAGCCTGCAGGATCATGCCAGTTCACCCAATTGAGCACCAGCACATCACAGTCCTGTAAATCCGAAACCAAGTCGTCCGGGCAAGTCGTTACGCGCGTTTGAATACGCTCATCATCACCAAAGACACGCAAGAGTGCGCCGGTGGTTTCCGCCCAGTTATGCCAACGATGTGCATTGTTGCCGCTGAGCATGGTCACACGAATCGGCTTGACTGCCGGGCCGTTTGCAACGCGGTGATTCACTTCTTCACGTTCAGCAAAGGCAACCTGCAAACCTTCCTCGGGGATGTCCAAACCAGCACTCCATGCGATGCCGTTGAGCACCAGCGTGCGTAAGCCATCAACACGAAAAATGTCGAGGCTGTGCCCCATGGTCGTGCCGAAGCTTCGACCACCGTCTTTACGATCAAGACACCAGGCAACGGCCTGTTCATGTGGCTCATTGTTTTGGGTTGGCAGTGCACGAATTTGAATCAGTGGAACCGCATCAGGATGGAACGTTAATTGATGATAAAACTCTTCGCGCAGTTTAGGGCTGCCCACACCGTTAAGAATGGGATGTTCCTGTTGCATCCGGTCAAACAATGATGATGCCCATGTGATTTTCGACGACCAATCACGCTTGCCGTTTTGCTCCCAATGGAAGATCGCCCCCTGCCAATCCAATGCGTCCTGCATGTCAGCTTCACTGGCAAAGGTCGCAAAGTGAACCGGGACGAGTCCCATGCCTTGAGCAATACGTTTTTTGAGCTGCTGCTTGCGTTCGTCATTGAGCAAGTGAGAAGCTTCAACATAAGGCAGGTCACCATCACGCCCATCACTGATGACGACCAGACAGTCTGCGGTGTCAATGACATCTGCTTGCCAATCGTCATTTTCAAGTCGTGTGACTTTGATCTGTTCTGCCAATGGTGAACGCAAAAGACAGTCGTGGAGCAATCGTGCCTGAGCGGGATAGTCATGAATACCGTTGTCTTCTGGGCCATGACTTTTCTTACCTGCAAGCAGGACAATATGTTTTTCATCTGAATTCATTTGATGTATTCCGTGCGTGTTCAAAGAAGTGTTTTCTTAGCAAGTCCAATCCAAAACGGTGGTCAGCGGGCCATCACCCTGTTGGGTCAAGCGGTCATACATTTTCTGACAATCACGCGGATCACCAACTTCGTAAATGCCATCGACATTCAATCGTTTTTGATCAAGCATGCGTAATGCCCCCTCGAAGTTCCCCCAGATGCTTGCCCGATCAAAGTCACTGCGATGTCTGGGAATTTCCCATTCCCAACCGCTGCGCACATGCAGGTAACGATGAAAAATCGCATGCGTCAATTCAAAGGCCTGTACATCGGCTTTACGGCGCCAGGGCACACCGATGAGGGAAAGCTCGCCACCCTTGCGAAGCGTTTTACTCGCATCAACAACAGCCTGCTCATGGCCTGTACAATCGATAGCAAGATCCATGTCATCACGATCAGGTGTCTTGTCCAGGACGGTGCAGAAACTATTGGATGCCAATTGTTCTCGACGACCAGCGACCGGATCAACCGCAAAGACATTGTAGCCACAGCAGTCAAAGAGTCGGCTTGCCATGTTGCCAACAAGTCCCAACCCCATGACCAACACATTGGCAGGCGGGCGCATCTGGGTCGTCGTCAGGGTCGTCATGCTGATCCCCATGAAACGAGCACAACAGGCTGCTTGGGGATCTAGGGTCTTAGGCAACTTTGCGAGCACATGAGATTCGAGTTTTTGATAGCTTTGATGCTTGCACAGACAAAACGCATAATCACCGGGCGCAATGTTCTGAACCTCTGAGCCCACACGTTCCACCCGAAGCACCGAGGCATAGCCGATACCACGCGGGAAATTATCTCCAAGCAAACAACCTTGAATCTCCGTGCCGGGACTGATCATGCTTGCCACCGTCGGCCCTGCCACCTCGTTGGGTTCGAGATGGTCCATATCTTCCTGCTCGGTTTGTAATTCAACTTTGCCCTTGGCAGTGAATGTAATTTTTCGGATTTCCATATCGTGTGCTCTCCTGCGGACTTGTTATATATCTATTTATCCAGACATACATTTTTATGATGTAATAGACGTGCGAATATGTTCACAAATTATGGCATTACTTTGAATATCTGCTAATCTTTATTACATGCCTGAAAATCCTGTCTTACCTCAAATGTCCGAATGGATGCGCAGTCTGAGCGTGCAAACGCTCTCAAGTGGGCAAATGCGCACAACTGAGTTGGTGAAACACGTAAAAACCGTGGACGCAACAATTGTTGCCATGTCGATGCGGGGGCGATATGAAGTGATGCACAGCGGGCAAAGCTGGATGATTCATCCCGGCCAAACCATGATCGTCCCCAGCCAGACCCCGGTGACCATCATCCACCATCCGGATCGAACGGGCATCATGCAGGCCAAGTGGGTTCATCTGCATCTGACTTTGCATGGCACGATTGATTTACTTCGCCTTTTTGACTTACCGGGCAAACTCACCGCCAAGCCCAGTGAACGGGTCAGCCAGGTCATCGACAAGCTCCATCAATTCAAAATCACGCAGGATAGCACGCAGCAATTTGAGCAACTGCTCCTCTCACACCAGATGGCAACCAGCCTGGCTCACCACCTGATTAAACGCGGAAAACTCTCAGAAAAACAGGTTCACAAAATGCAGCAGTCCGCCCAACTGATGCCTGTTTTTGAAGCGATTGCCCAGCATCTGGACAAATCCATCACAATTGACGAACTATGCAGTTGGGCACATTTATCCGCATCCCGCCTGCATGCCGTGTTCCGTGATGCCACGGGTTTGGCACCGATGCGCTATGTCATGCAGGTCCGACTGACACAGGCCAGACAACAATTAGCCTACTCACAAAGCACCATCAGCCAGATCGCTCAATCACTGGGCTTTGTCAACCCGTTTCATTTCAGCCGTGTCTTCAAGACCCACGTGGGCATGAGTCCCAGTGAATATCGCAAACAAAACGCCATTGACCAACATGGCATGTGATTTGCTATAAAAATATGGAAATGCTTGACCTGCAATGGCTGAAAACCGATAACTGGTAATACCGCCCATACCAAAGGAGGCCTCATGTCCAAGAAATCCGGCAAGAAAAAATCCACCAAAAAGGTTTATGACGAACAAGAAGCGGACGAAAGACCCAAACTCAAAAAGAAGTTCTATGAGAAAGAACTTCAAAACATGCAGGTCGAACTGGTCAAGCTCCAGGAGTGGGTCAAAAGTGAAGGCCTTAAGGTCGTGGTCTTGTTTGAAGGACGTGATGCTGCTGGCAAAGGCGGTACGATCAAACGCATCACCCAGTCATTGAATCCGCGTATCTGCCGTGTCGTGGCATTGGGCACCCCCACCGAACGCGAGAAGACACAGTGGTATTTCCAACGCTATGTCCCGCATTTACCTGCTGCTGGTGAGATGGTGCTCTTTGACCGCAGCTGGTACAACCGTGCTGGCGTCGAACGCGTGATGGGCTTTTGCACGGAAGATGAATACAACGAATTCATGCGCAGTT
>JBICHS010000208.1:0-3991 GCA_043101135.1 Phycisphaeraceae bacterium JB051 | reverse complement strand
GGAGCTCAGCAGTTTTTCGACGCGCAGACAGATCTGCTCAAGTGACGGTCGCAGAGCTTGATTGGGACCCACAAGTCGATACCCATCAACCTGAAACTCAGCGAGTTGCATTTGACGCAGGCGAATGATGCCCGGTTGAAGCAGATCAGCGACGGCAGCAAGGAAGCTGCGATCGGCAACCGAAAACGCATGCTCGGTCGGATGATTGACCATCAACACACCAAAGGGGCGGTCGGGCATCGGGATCGGCACCATGCCACTGGCTGCCATGTCATGTTGGACAAGCAGCTGAGGCGCAGCGAAGTAGGTTTCGTTGGCATAGTTGGCGATGAAGGTCGGCTCTGCAGCCTGCAGGGAACTGAGTACCTGTGTTTCAGGGGCGACCCACATGGCTGCCTGGCCGACGAGGTCATTATCCCATCCGTACCCGGCGCGGAGGGTCACAAGCTTTTCGTCGGACCGCAGTTCAAAGATCCCCGCACGTTGACAGGAAAGTGTCCTGGCTGCCAGGGCAGCCGTCTGGTTAAGCAACTCAGCGATGGATTGTGCCTTGATGACCACTTCAGAGAGCTCGATGAGCGCTTTGCGGTGATCTGGCTGAACCATGCGCGAGGCTTTAGCCAGGGTTTGTTGGATACTTAATGTTGCCAAGTTGCTTCTCTCAGTAAAACGGATTTCAACGCTGGACACCATTGCCATTGAATCAGGTCAGGCGGGGAAAGCTTGTTTGATTCAACTGGAAGATCAACACCTCTTCATTCCGACGTTGTTCCCATTGTGATATGTCTGAACACTGCGGCCAGAACTGCCAGGAGCGCCAGGAGAATGATAGCTGGTCGTGGGGTGACTGTTTCAGCGTATGTATCTTCTGTGGACGCATTTGGGCCGTGTAATGATTGGCCTGACGCTCCTGGTGGGTCTGCCCGCAAATTGGGGCGTAAAATTTCAAATTTTGCTGCCCGAGTCGGGTTTAAAGCCGAAAGTGATACGGTAAAAGTCGGGAAAATTGCCGAGTCTCTGAAGCCGGATCGGGAAAATCGCAGGATTTACTGCCCGGTCGGTTTCTTGATTTTGTACTTCTTGATGCGGTATCTCAGATTGTCCCAACTGATGCCCAGCAAGCGTGCTGCAGCGGCTTTGTTCCAGTTTGACTGCTCTAATGCAGCTTCAATCATGCTCCTTTCCTGTTGCGCCAGGACCGATTTGGTCCCAGTCGTCGACATTCGGGCCTCCGGATCAGCGTTCGTCGCCGGCGGGGCCATGGGATCGGATGTCGGATCGTAAGTATCAGGTGCAAAATCCGGGCCAAGCATGTCCATTTCAATTACACCGGCATCACAAAGCAGGGCAGCTCGCTCCAGAACGTTGCGCAATTCGCGGATATTCCCCGGCCAGTCATGCCGTTTGAGTGCCAGTAACGCAGGCATGCTCACGGTCACTTCCCCGTTGTACTGCATGGGGCGTTCGGAAAGGAAATGCTCCACCAGCAGGGGGATGTCATCACGACGCTGACGCAGGGGAGGGAGCTCGATGGGAAACACATTCAAGCGATACATCAGGTCCGCACGAAACCGGCCTTGGGCAACTTCCTCTTTCAGGTCACGGTTGGTCGCTGCAATCACACGGACATCTGCATCGGCTTCGGCACCGCTACCGACTTTGCGGAAGGTTCGCTCTTCGAGCACACGCAGGAGTTTGACCTGCAATGTCAAAGGCAGCTCACCGATTTCATCAAGCATCAACGTGCCACCGGCAGCGAGCTCCACCAAACCCGTCTTGTCCGAGTCGGCACCGGTGAAAGCGCCTTTGGCATGGCCGAACAACTCGGACTCCATCAGTGACTCAGGCAGCGCGCCGCAGTTAACCGCGATAAACGGCTTGTCATGTCGGTTGGAGTGTTGATGGATGAAACGTGCGGTCAATTCCTTGCCTGTCCCTGTTTCGCCGGTGATGAGCACGGTGGTTTGGGAGACCGCAACACGCTCACAGAGT
Source organism: Phycisphaeraceae bacterium JB051 (assembly GCA_043101135.1). Lineage (GTDB taxonomy): Bacteria > Planctomycetota > Phycisphaerae > Phycisphaerales > Phycisphaeraceae > UBA7800. The sequence continues at coordinate 1,999 of JBICHS010000208.1, read as the reverse complement.
TTGAGAATATGCGTCAGTGATTTGGATTGACCGATGACGCTGATGTCGGGCTTGGTTTGATCGCGCTTACGCTGCAACTTGGCGGACTGGCGTTCCATGTCCTTAAGCTGCTCATTGGCTTGATCGAGTTGATGCTTGACTGCACGAAGCTCGTCGTCTTTGCGTTGTTGATCATCAACAAGTCTGCGAAAGTCCCTTGCATAAAGGACAAGTTGAGAATTGAGCAGTTGCAGATGCTGCGCCATTTGCTCGTTGATTGCCGAATCACCAGACGTAGCTTGACCATCGCCATCGGAATGCTTTTGGGCATCCGGGGGTGGTTGGACGAATTTCAACGGTTTGTGGGCTTCACTCATGTGCTGGGTTGGTTAAGCAGGTTGTTGTCCATGGATGACGAGAGTGCTTCCTGCACGCGTTCGAGCAATTCCATTGGACTAAACGGTTTGACCAGGTAGGTGCTCACGCCTGCTTCGCGTCCTTGTTGCATGTCAGCGGGTTGACTTTTGCAGGTGAGCATGATGATGGGGATGTGTGCGGTCTTGCGCTCCGAGCGAAGTCGGGCAGCCACATCGATCCCGTGAAGGCCGGGCATCAGCCAATCGAGAATGATCAAATCCGGCACGTGCTTGCGCGCCAGTTCCAACACCTCGTTGCCGTTACATGCTTCGATCATCTGGCGATCAGTATCTTCCAGCGTCGTTTGCACCAGCAGGCGGATATTGGGTTCATCATCTGCAATCAGGATTTTTTTAAGGCTCATGCTTTTCTCTCACCCCGACCATTCCCGGGTACTGATTTGAAGCTCAAAGTCATATGCAATGTGTGCTGTGCACGATACATCCAACTAGTTTAAGGTCAAAGCGCTTTGACGTAAATGTCTGATAACCTCAAGGGCACGTTCAACTGTCTGTCATGATCCCATGGATGCAGGTCGGTCACGTGTCGACCGGATGGATGGTAGTGAACTAGGATGGCACGTGGAAATTGGCCGACACGTGACCGTCCTGCATCCTGGGGTGGCAAGCAGCTGCCCGAGCCCAATAAACAGGCTCCAGACACGGCTTGGCATGTCCCCCGTCCCCGAAATGTCATCTGTAATTCAAAGCTGTCACAACGTCGTCGTGGACCGTTTGCCCGGTTGGGTGTTTGATTGATTCCGGATCCTCCAGAACGCTTCAAACACAGGGCAGGTGGGCGACCAGCTTGGTGATATTCAGGCCAGTCCATTGGATTTGTTAAACGTAAACGCAGGGTCTTTTGATGTCAAGAAAAATCCATCTCGATCACGGGTTTATCATATTCTCCATTTTCGGATGAAGATGGATGATGTACGATACCGATACTAGACTTAGAGAGAGTTTTCGAAGTACGGGAAGAGGTATCCGAATTGGCAAAGGCATTTGCGGTCCCAACGCAGCTCAATGCGATCGAACCCTATGATCGTGTTTTGGAAATTGACGATGGAACCGGGCAAATCAGGCATCATCCCATGATTGGTGAAAACATCGTCATCGGCCGCGTGGCTGAGGTCGATGTGCAGATCAACAATGCCAGCGTCTCACGCAAGCATGCTGAGTTGTACTGTGACCGATGGGGGCGGTGGTGGATTCGCGATCTGGGCTCAAGTAACGGGACCCGCGTCAACGGCTTTCGTACATCCGAACGCATGCTCGAATTGGCTGACTGTGTCGAACTGGGCAAATGCAAACTCACCCTCACCATGCCAAGCCAGAACATGGAGTCCTCCGGCGGGACGAGTATCGCTGGTCAGGTTGTCGCGGTGCATTCGTCCGAAGACGCAGCTGCAGGTCTGAGCATGCTGCGCCAAAGTCAAACCGGCACATCGCGCATCAGTGCTTTACACTTAAGCCAACTCATGGAAATGAGCCAGTCGCTCCAACGCACCGAACAGCAGCGTGAGAGACTGCGATTACTCTGTGAGCTAATGGTCAGCGAACACTTTGCTGCAGACGTCGGCGTGGTCTTGATGATCTCCAAG
>JBICHS010000207.1:0-3523 GCA_043101135.1 Phycisphaeraceae bacterium JB051 | reverse complement strand
AACCACTCAAAGCGGTAGTTGAATTTCGTGCGTTTGTTGGTGCCGTTGTAAAGCTGTGCTTGCACTCGCAGAAAACCGTCGGGGGTATGCGAGGAGATCAACTGCTGAAGTTGGGCTTTGTTGGACAGCGAATCATCGGTGACCACGCGTTTGTCAAAGACGATGTGTTTATCAGCTTTGGACTCAGCGGGTTCATAGGTATTGACGGTCTGACAGCCTGCGAGCATAACAGCGAGCAGTGCCAGGAGTGTTAGTTGTTTAAAGCGGTTTGCCATGTCGAGCTTCCTTTCCCAAAAGAAAATTGCATGATGGTCATGGGGGTATGCGGTGCAATGCTGCGGACAAACACCACGTTGATTTTACCGGGAATCAAGGTGACCGGCGCAGGTGAGCCAGCATGGTCATCCAAATGAATCACACGGTCAGAAGGCGTGGGGAATCGGGCAACCTGAAACTGCTTGGGGAGTGTGGCCCAGCAGCGTTGATCAGCTTCATTGGTGGCGACCTGATACGCCCCTGCTGCTAGTCGGATCGCCAAAGCTTCCCAACTGTTTTGATCTTTGACAGTCTGCCTAAGCCCGTAGGCGATGGCGGCTTTGGATGCTGCGGAGATGATCGTGCGGGTGATGGTCACCGGCAGTTCGTTTTCAAATTCCTGGGCAATGATGCTATCCATGTCCGCAACCAACTGCGTGCCATAACGCTGGCCTTGCACATTGACATTGAGTTGACGCAGGAAATTGGGATGCATCTGCAACGTCGGGAAATTGGCCCCAACATAATCCACGTCTTTGGCAAAGAGAAACACCGGGATATCCAATCGAAACTCACCACGCGAAGGTGCGACGCCGGTGGCAAAGATCACATACGTCATCGGTGTGATGCCCTGTTTGTTGGCTTGAATCGCTTCGAGCATCTTCAAATCGTCCTGGACATAGCGATTGGATGGCACCATCCCCGAGACGCGCTGCATGGACTTGCGGGCCCGTTCCATATCCGAACCATCTGCAGCATCGGCAAAGAAAAACAAGCCCTGCATCCACTCGGCAAAAGGATTCACATAGTCGGCGTAGGCGTTGTATTGCTTGATGTTGGCATAGTGATTGGACATCGCACGACTGAATGCAGGATCATTGCTGGTGCGACTGACGTTGACATTCTTTTTCTGAGCAACATTCGAGGCTGACTGCTGGGCTTTTTCGATTCGCTTGGCATTGCGATTCACCGCATCCACCTGTCGATTGTACGAACGAATCAAATGCACACGCGCAGCAGCATAATCCCCCAACTGCAATTGATTCAGTGCACGGTAAACACTGAGCATCACGCGATCCGAATCATAGCCACGGTAGACGAGGTTATTCATGTTGGTCACCGAAGCGTAAACTTCTTCGGACACGCTGACGTCAGGCTTATTGTCGATTTGTTCGATGGCTTGATCGGCAACCCTGAAACTGGCCTGGCTGCCCTGAAGGTCACCGAGTTCACGGCGGATGGTCCCCTGCTCAAGATGAGCGATCACGCGATCAACACCACGCCCTTCCTTGTTGATAAAGTCATTGATCAGTGAGGAAGAAAGCTGGAGGTTTCCCGTGCGATATGCCTGTTGAGCGTGACGCAGGGTCGCGTTGCTTTGACATCCAGTCAGGAAGCATGCGCAAAGCAAGAACATGCCTAAGACACATCGCCCACGAAAATTGATCCAATGTTTTACTGACGTCATCCTGCCATCCATGTCTTGCAATTGCCGTGGCAAATGCTTGTGATTGAGTCAATCTACTGAGTATACACCATAACAACGCGATAGATGCAACCCCATGACTATCACCGGGCAGAAGTGCGTTTTCGCAGCACCTATCCCCTGAGCTTCATGTCTTTTGTTCCCCAAACGCCACGACCCCGGGGACATGTTGGCATGCTCGGGGTCGTTGCTGGGAGTATAGATACGTTTTAAGGCGTCATGCGGTTGCACATCTTGCCAAGGTGTGCGTGGTTCTACCTCATTTAACCCGCCAGGCGAATGGGCTATTCCAGAAAAGATATTTTTCATCACTCGATTCGATGGAGGCTGTATAATGCCAAGCATCAGGAAACAGAACTCAAAGGGCCACAAGCAAGTTACATGTCCAGCGCGTTAACCGTGAATATCGCTGCCCATCTGCCACGGATGGCAAAGGCACAGCCCCAGCAGGTGGCGATCCATTGTCCTGTGCGCCGTGATGCAACAGGTCAGATGACCTATTCGCAGATCACCTATGCCCAACTGGAAGCCTACAGCAATCGTATTGCCAGCGGTCTGATGGCAAGCGGTGTCAAACGTGGGGACCGCGTGGCATTGCTCGTCCCGCCCGACAGTGGCAAGGCGTTTTTTGCCCTTGTCTTTGCCCTATTTAAAGTCGGCGCGGTGATGATCTGCGTGGACCCGGGCATCGGCACAAAAAACATGGGCAAGTGTCTGACACAGGCCAAGCCTTCGGTCTTCATCGGTATACCCAAAGCACAAATCGCACGCAAACTTTTGGGCTGGGCACGCAAGACCGTCAAGCTGCCGATCACTGTTGGTTCATGGCCGGGCTTGACGCTCAACAAGGTCATTGCACGTGGTCAGGACGGCCCGCAAATGGCCGACACACAGGCTGATGAAACGGCGGCAATCCTCTTCACCAGCGGTTCCACCGGCATCCCCAAAGGCGTGGTCTACAGCCATGGTAATTTCGTCGCCCAGGTCGATGCATTAATCAAAGGTTTTGATATCAAGCCCGGGGAAGTGGACCTGTGCACCTTCCCGCTGTTTGCACTCTATGCACCGGCCATGGGGATGACGGCGGTGGTCCCGGTGATGGACTTCACACGACCGGGCAGTGTGGACCCGAAAAACATTATCGATCCCATCGAAGCCTTCAAAGTCAACAACATGTTCGGCTCCCCTGCCCTGCTCAAACAGGTTGGTGAATATGGCAAGCGTGAAGAAATCAAACTTCATTCATTGCATCGCGTGATCTCCGCAGGTGCACCGGTGCGGGCCTCTGTCATGCGAACCTTCAAGACCATGCTCAACCCTGCAACGCAGATTTTCACGCCCTATGGCGCAACAGAGTGTTTGCCCGTTGCCATCATGGGCAGTGACGAAATTCTCAAACACACCGCCAAAGCCACCGACGAAGGCAAAGGTGTCTGCGTCGGCAAGCCGGTCCCCAGTGTCGAAGTTCGGATCATCCGCATACTCGATGGGCCCGTGGATGTTTGGTCAGATGACATCCTTGCAGATGAACATACCGTGGGTGAAATCTGTGTCAAAGCCCCGCAAGCCACCGCGTCTTACTTCCAATTGGAACAGGCCACGACGCTGGCAAAAATCAAAGACGGCCAAGGCGGCTTCTGGCATCGCATGGGTGATCTGGGTTATCTGGATGAGGATGGACGACTCTGGTTCTGTGGCCGAAAGTCGCAACGCGTCCACAACAAGCATGGCGTGTTTTTCACCATCTGTTGCGAAGGCGTGTTTAACACGCATCCCAAAGTT
>JBICHS010000206.1:0-2696 GCA_043101135.1 Phycisphaeraceae bacterium JB051 | reverse complement strand
TGGCCTACCTTGTCGGCAGCATCATGGAAAAATGGTATCTCACGCGAAACAAACTCGATGAGCCCATCATGACGCGTTTTGTTGCAAGACAACTGAGTACCGATCACTGGTTTGACATCTCTGCTGCCAAACGTGACCTGGGATACGAACCGTTAATCAAAACCGACGAAGGCATGCAACGATTGGCTGAAGATTTGAAGCTGCAGAATTAACGTATCAAGCCATCATTACGCGTTAACCAATTCGCCAACGCTCCATTGATATTGACCACTACCCACCTTGTGTTGCTGGCCGTCAGGTAACGTCACCGTTGCGGTGGTATTGGCGGGGATGGTGATATCCAGCGTAAACACGCCTGCATCATCAATCTGCCACTGACTGACAATCGCGCCATAGACGCTGTCAATCTTACCCTTGGCATGCGTCAAGCCACCGCCGGGCTTGGGTGCGATGAGAATGTGTTTGTAGCCGGGTTTTTCTGGGTCAATTTCAATGCCTGCGACGGTTTGGTAAAGCCACGCGCCGATCGCGCCATAGGCATAGTGATTAAACGAGTTCATCCCCACACTCTGGAAGCCGCGTTCGTGATGCCAACTGTCCCAGCGTTCCCAGATGGTGGTCGCCCCCTGCGTGACCGGGTAAAGCCAACTGGGGAACGTGTCCTGATTGAGCAGGTCATAAGCCAGATCAAGATAACCAAATCGCGTTAGCACATGATTGATGTAAGGACTACCGACAAAGCCTGTGGACAGATGCGTGCCACGATGCTTAAAGTCCGCAGCCAATCGGTCTGCAGCAAATTGGCGTTGGTCTTCTGGCAGTAAATCAAAGTGCAATGCCAACAGATATGCAGTTTGCGTCTGATTGGCTAAGCGGCCTGCGGGGGTGACAAAGTGGTGACAGAAGGCATCGCGAATCTGCTCGAACATATGAGCATAATGTTGAGCGTCTTCTTCCTTGCCGATCGCCTTAGCCATCTGTGCAAAAAGATTGGTGCAATAAGCCATGAAGGCGGTGCCGATCAGATCGTTGGATGTTACCGCATTGTGATTCAACCAATCCCCGAAGCAGGTTTCCGTCGTATAACGAGGGTCACATCGAATTAATTCATGAGATCGGTCATGCATCGCATCAACAAATCTCTTGAGCATGTCATAACGTTCGACAATCAGATCCGTATCACCGTAGCATTGGTAAATGGTCCATGGGCAGATTACCGCAGCATCTGCCCATGCGGGGCCACCATCAAACCCGGGGCCTTCGCCATCATCTTTGATCGGTAGACATAAGTTGGGAATCACCGCGGGGATGGTCCCCTTGTCTGTCTGCGCATCGACCATGTCATCAAACCACTTGTTGAAAAAGCCTGCGACATCCATGTTAAACGCAGCAGTCCGGATGAAGACCTGTGCGTCACCGGTCCAGCCAAGGCGCTCATCACGCTGCGGGCAGTCGGTGGGAACTTCCAGGAAATTGCCGCGTTGCCCCCATGTGATATTGCTTTGAAGTTGGTTGACCAATTCATTGGAGCATGTGAACTCACCGGACTTTGGCGTGTCGGAGTGAATCACGACACCGGTCACAGCATCGCGTGATGGAGCTTGATCCAAGCCGGAGATTTCGACATAACGAAAACCGTGGAACGTGAAACGCGGCTGCCAATCACAGACGCCGTCCCGGGCAAAGGTGTAGGTATCGATCGCACGGGCGCTGCGAAGGTTTTCGACATACATCGTGCCATCGGGCTTTAAAATTTCAGCATAACGGAATGTGACGGTCTGTCCTGCTTGACCTGCTAGTTGGAAGTGACACCACCCGACCATGTTCTGGCCGAGGTCGAAAATGTACTTTCCTTTTTCAATCTCAATCGGATCAGCGATGGGTTTGAGTTGTTGCGTTTGACGCACCGCCGGGCCGCGCACCGCGACCAATGGGATGGTTGGTGCTTCCATCAATTTCACATCGTCCCAGTGAGTATCGTCAAACGAAGTGTTGTCCCAACCGGGCTGTTGAAAATTCGCATCGAAGTCTTCACCCATCTGCAGGTCATTGCTGCGAATCGGGCCATCTGCAGTCTTCCATGAGCCATCGGTGTTCACAATGGTTTTTGCGCCATCACTGTCAGTGATCTCCAATTGAGCGAGAAGTTGTGGCTGTTTGCCATAGGTTTGACGTGATTGAGGCCAACCCACGCGTCCTGCATACCAGCCATCACCGAGCATACTGCCGATGACATTGTCACCTTGATTAAGCAGTGCGGTGACATCATAGACCTGGTAAATCAGGCGTTTGTTGTAGTCCGTCCAACCTGGTCGCAATAGATCATTGGTGACAGCTTGCCCGTTAATGCTGCAGTCGTAAAGCCCCAGCGCGGTAATGTAAAGGCGAGCTTGATTGGGCTTTGATGATAGCTCAAACGTTTTGCGGAGCATGGGTGCTGGCGGATACGTTTTTTCATCGCCACAGGTTTCAGAGCCGATCCATATTGCCTGCCAATCACATGAATCAAGCAACCCCATTTCAAACACCGCGGGCGCAGCCCAATCGGAAGCTTGCCCATCACCATCCCATGTCCGCACGGTCCAGTAGCAGCGTTGACGTGATGTCAGCATCGGGCCTGCATAATGAACGAAATGCGATTGCTCCGAATCAACCTTGCCACTGTCCCAGACATCCGGTTTTTCACCGAGTAATGC
>JBICHS010000205.1:0-3411 GCA_043101135.1 Phycisphaeraceae bacterium JB051 | reverse complement strand
AGCGTCAGCACATCGTCCATGGCCACTTTCTGCTGGCCAACCTGCACGATCACCGGCACGGTGAGATTCAAAATCGTCTTAACATCAGTAGGCATATACAAAACCTATCGGCAATTGAGGCTCATCTGGATTAAGTGTTTGACGAAAACCTGAATTTACACGTAAACCATTTAAAATCAATCATTAATATTTTAACCACAGAGACACAGAGTCACAGAGCCTGAAAAAGAGTTTTAGTCTGTCTTGATCACTGCATATCAGTAACTCGGTGGTAAAACCCTGTATTAACTGATGTTGCCTTAACGCCCAAATGCCTCGGAGGCGATCTTTACGGCTTTGGCCATCGCGGCACCTTTGTTGACGGTTTCCTGATGTTCGGCATCGGGATCACTGTCTGCAACAATGCCCGCTCCGACCTGGATGTAGACGTTCCACTGGCCATCCTCACGGGGCATGACCACCATCGTTCGCAGTGCCAGCGCCATATCCATGTTGCCAGCAAAGTCGGCATACCCCACCGCACCGGCGTAAGGCCCACGGCGGGTTGGTTCCATGTCATCAATGATCTGCATCGCTCGCACCTTGGGAGCGCCGCTGACGGTGCCCACCGGTAAAGCCATCTGCAAGGCATCCCAGCAGGTGCAGTCGTCTCGGATCTTGCCGGTGACGGTGGAGCTGATGTGCATGACGTGGCTGTAGCGTTCGACATTCATAATGCGTGGCAGCTCGATCGTCCCCGGTTGAGCCACGCGCCCCACGTCGTTACGTCCCAGATCAACGAGCATGATGTGCTCGGATTGGTCCTTGGGATCTGCAAGGAGCTCTTCTTCAAGCGCCTTGTCCTGCTCTTCGGTTTTGCCCCGGTGTCGCGTGCCTGCCAGCGGGCGATTGGTGACCACGCCATCCTGCACACGGCATAAAATCTCCGGCGAAGCACCAACCAGAATGCAGCCTTGAATCTGCATGTAAAACATGTACGGCGAGGGGTTGACCACGCGCAGGGCACGGTAAATATCAAACGGGTCCGCATCACAGACCAGATCGAATCGCTGAGAGGGGACGAACTGGAAGATGTCGCCTGCCATGATGAACTCTTTGCCATCGACGACGCATTTTTGGTAACCGCCTTCCCCCATGTTGCTCGCAGGCATCGGTGGTGGCGGGGACTCCAGATCGATGTCACCTGCAGGTAATTCCTGACCTGCAAAAGTCACCGCGGGGGTTTCCATGCGTTCGACCAAATCTTCAAGTCGATCGTTGGCTTCCTGGTAGCCATCATCCAGTGAGTCAAACAACGCAGGCTCGACATGGGTCACGACCAGCACGCATTTCTGCACGTTGTCGAAGATGACCATGTCCTTGTAAAGCTGCATGTGAATGTCGGGGATATTACGGTCATCCTCAGGCGGGTTAGGCAGCTTCTCACCTTCGAGATACCGCACCGCGTCATAGGTCACGCAACCGACCCAACCGCCTGTAAAGTCAGGCAAACCGGGCACACGAATCGCCTTGTAGGATTCGGAATAGTTGGCCAGATCACGCAGCGGGTCCGGGCATTCATAGCTTCGTGAGTTAGCAGGGTTTTCGTGGTCCAGATACTGCACCGTATTGCGACGGGCAATGACCTGAGCAGCGGGATTGGTGCCTAGGAAGCTGTAACGTCCCTGGCGATCACCGCCGATGACGGATTCGAGCAGGAAGCTTGGTGCCATGCGTTCGTCGGGTCGAACCAGTCGACGGTAAGCGAGCACGGGTGTGAGTTGGTCACTCATCAAGCGACGAAAGACCGGGATCACCTGGCCGGGCGCGGTGGCCTGTTTGGCAAGGTCGGTAAACGTTTTGAAGTCGGGGATGTTCTTGGGCATGATTGCTATTCTGGTTTAAAAGACATTAAACCACAGATGAACACAGATAAACACAGATTTGGCTTTGATGAACACACTGGGTTGACTTGTCTTTATCTGTGTTCATCTGTGTTGATCTGTGGTTCATTGCCTTGGCTCAATGTGCTTGATCATTCTCGATTAATCGTCATCCAGCGAATCGGGGAGCATTTCCGCCTTTTCGCCTTTGGCTTTTTTCTCAGCGTGTTTCTTGACCCATGTTTCCCAGCTCTTGCCTGCGGCCGCGTCTTTGCCAGCAAAATGGATCTTGGCGATCTGACTGTAGGGCACCACGAATTGACCGTCGGCACCCTTGGGCCACATCCGCGCGATCGGCGGATTGTCACCGGGTCGGCGGTCATAGAGATAGCCTTCGACCTGCGAACCATCGAGCAGTTCCAGGACCACATCACCGCGATAGTCCACCGCCTGGGCGATGAGCGCATCGACGTCATCGGCCTGGGTGCAGTCAAGCGTCTTGCCTTGCAGGGACGGGGCTTCATCAGTCACTTCGGATGTCTGAGGCATGTCATTCATGGTCATAGTGTAATTGAGGTATTGATCCTAAGCGAACCGGAAAGATCTGAGTGTTGATGGACGACATGGAAGACTCATCCAAAGCCGTGTCCCTCCCGGGGCACGGGTGTATGACGCGCGTTGTGAGGCACAAGAACCGGTATCAAGGCAACCCGTACCTCAGGAGAGGTACGGCTTTTGGGAAACCAGAAGGTGATGATCAATATCACAAGCTATATAACGGTTACACCCAAGAAATCTCACCAACGCCCCTTGACTGTCACCGAATCGCGCCTAGGATTAAATTAAACGTTACATTAAATATCATTAAACGATACATTTCAACCATGCCTACCACGCTCAAACAAGTCGCCCAGGCCGCCCAGTGCTCCGTCGCTGTGGCTTCCAAAGTGCTCAACAATGCCAAGGGCAACGTCGTCGTCAGTGCTGAAACATCCGATCGCGTTCGCAAGATTGCTCAGCAGATGGGTTACCGCCCCAACCTCGTCGCCCGATCGCTCGTGAGTCGGACCACCAAAACCATCGGCCTGTTCATTTGGCAGGAAGGCCCCTTCTCAGGGATCAGCCAGGATTACGAAGCGAACATGATCGCGGGTATCGACGAGGTCACCCGTCAGCGTGGCTATGACACCATGCTCCTGAATGCCTCGGGTGAGGACCCGCTGGGCAACTGCATCGACAAGTGTCGCCAGGGGCGCTTTGATGGGTTGATTCTGTTGCGGACGCCGGAGGATGAGAAGTGGCTCAACCAGTTGGCCAAACACATGCCCCATGTCGTTGCCATCAACACGCTCTGTGAAGCACCGCAGACTGATGTTGCCATCTTCGATCATCACATGGCATGCAAGCTCGCGCTGGAACATCTCATGTCACTGGGCCATCGCAAAATCGGTTTCATTGGCAACACCCGCCCGATCCACGCAGGCTCAGCTCGTCGTGACATTGGTCTGGAACAACGTCAGCTTGGATTCATCAAGGCTGCCAAGGTGCT
>JBICHS010000204.1:0-4457 GCA_043101135.1 Phycisphaeraceae bacterium JB051 | reverse complement strand
GACACCGCTGCCGGACAACGAACAGACCCGCTATGACATGGCAACCTTCAACACCATGGCACGCCAACTTGACACCCGTATGGGCGTGGTCTTCAAGGCGGTCAAAGACGCAGGCATCGAAGACAACACACTGATCATCTGCACCACCGACCACGGCATTGCCTTCCCTGCCATGAAGTGTTCCATGACCGACTTTGGCATCGGTGTCATGCTCATCGTCAAAGGCCCGCAAGGTTTGACCGGCGGTAAAGTCGTCGACGGCATGGTCAGTCACATTGACCTGTTCCCGACCATCTGTGAACTCACCGGTCTGGATAAGCCCGACTACCTGCAAGGCAAGAGTATCATGCCGATGGTTAACGGCGACGTCGATGAAGTCAACGAAGAGATTTTCTCGGAAGTCACGCATCATGCTGCCTACGAACCCAAGCGCTGCGTACGCACCAAGCGTTACAAATACATCCGTCGCATGGATGATGACTTTGAAACCACGGTGATGCCCAACTGCGATGACAGCATCTCCAAGACCCACTGGGCCAACTACGAGTGGGCCAAAGCCAACGTTCCCAAGGAACAGCTTTACGATCTGGAATTTGATCCCAACGAGATGGCCAACCTCGTCGATCGTTCGGATATGCAGGACGTGCTTGCTGACATGCGTAAACGTCTTGATGATTGGATGGCCAAGACCAACGATCCCATCCTCAACGGCCCGGTCAAAGTCCCAAGCGGTGGGGCAGAAACCCCGCAGGATGTCTATTCACCTGCAGCAGCAGTGAAGATCCCGTAAGACACAATCGGACTATTCAAATAAAACAGAAAACGCACGTGGCGGCTCAGATCACGTGCGTTTTTCTGTGTGTGTGGTTTATGTTTTTGCTGGTGTTTATGCAGCAAGTCGCATGTGTGCGTTTTTTTTCAAATTGCGACGGATGGCAACAAATTCATAACAGCGTCGATCCCAGGCTTTGTTGATCCCGATGTAATGGCTCTCATCAATGAGATTGCAGAAGTCCCAGTCGTGAACGCCATGCAGCTCGCCGACGATTGCCTGTGCGTTGTGATAGATACTGCTGTCCGTGCCTTGGAGGATGGCAAATTCCGAGCCTTCCGTGTCAAGCTTGAAAAGATCAACCTGCGTGATTCCCAGCTCATTCATGACCTCGCCGGCGGTGCGTACCGGAAGCTCGACAGCACGTTGATCGTCACTGCCAATCTTGCAGAATGTCCCGCCGCCAAAGCTGTTGGGATTGGTGGACATGTTGTAGGTGAAGCTGCCTGCCTTGTCGGACAAACCGTAGGGCAGTACCGTGACGCGATGAGCAAAATTGCGAATATTCAGATCCAGTAATTCCAGATTTTCAGGCAAAGGTTCGAAGCAATAAATATGGGCTTGCGGATATTGCATCGCAAAGTATGCAGCAGTGGCACCAATATTCGCACCACAATCAAAGATCACCCTGGGCTCAACACATGCGGGGATTTGATACATGCATTTGGCATGAAAGATCATTTTGACCAGGTCCACATCGGTGGTCCCCAGGCGAAAATGGATCTGGGTCGACACGCCGTTATGCTGAACATCAGTGGTCGCCAGCTCGAAACCGCTTTGCAATTGATGCTCTGTTTTTTGATAGCGAAAACCTATAAAACGTCGAACTAGTTTTTCCATAATATGGTCGCTGGATAACGTAAAGGCTGGGATAGACATGAAACAATTCCTTTGGTTGGATTTGTAATTTAAATGGACATGAGGTTGACGACTCAGGCAGCAGACGTGTCAATACTGATGCTTGCAGAGGGAGTCTGTTTGAACATGGCTTGCCAGAGATGATGGTCACTGATCCACCAGGGATGGGTGAGCATTTTCCAAGCCAGATAGTTTTGTGAGTTGCTGCCTTGCATTTCGCTTCGCGCAACGGTGAGAATTCGCTGACGCAGATCGCAGTTGTTCCACAATGCCATGCGTTCGGTCATGGGCAGATAAGCACCATACTTCCGCGACACATGCACGTACTGTTCAGCCGTATCCAAAGCCTCAACGGGTTGGGCGATTTCGTATTCACGCACCGCGGCAAGGGTCTGGCCGATGAAAGTCGGTCGGTGATCTGCAAGAAGCAGACGCGAGAAAAAGTCATAGTCGTAAGCATCATCCAGGTCATCATCAAACACGCCCACTTCGTCGATCAAGGCTTTACGCCAGACCACGCCAGCAGGGGGGATGAGTCCTGAATTATGTTTGAGATAGGCTGCAAGGTTCTGCGGGACCGAAGGACGCACTTCGCCGCGAAGCTGATCGTCAACATCAATCCGCAGATTAGCCGAAGCCAACCAGTCGGTCTGAGGTTGACGAGCAACAAACTGACGAATGGTTTGCATGGCGCCGGGCATCAACAGGCAATCGCCTTTGAGCACCGTCACATAGCGACCTTCAGCAAAGGACAAAGCGCGATTGATCGCCGTCCCAAGCGTCGTGCCCGGGGCGTCGATGATCTGATCCACTTCGGATTTGTAAAAGTCGACCAAGTCGCGGGTCTTGTCGAAACTCCCGCGTTCAACAACGATGATTTGCACGTCGTCGAGATTCTGGTCAATCACACTGCAGAGACAGCGCTCGATGAAATTCTCATCATTGAATGTCGGAACGATGGCGGTGATCACTGGCATGGCGTCTACCCCTTTTCCGGTCCCGCCCGCATCGTGTTTCCACTAACAAGTATCGACAGTTCGCTGAAGATTCCTGTAGTGTCGATCTGTTGCGTCTGCAGTTTTCACTGCACAGATCACGGGCCAATGGTTGCATCGTCCATTAACAGACGGCACTTAACATGGACCCGATTATTTTTGAAAATTTTGCTGAAATGTGTTCAGGATGGTTGTTCAAGGCAATTTGGCGATGCCCATCACCTCATTATGCTGCATTCTGAAGCAGGTGACTTTCGTCGTCATCAAGCAGGTTCAGGTAATCTTCAACCACCATTTCCCACGTGCGTTCAGCAAGCTGCGCTCGACCACGCTTGCCCATCGACGTGCGACGCTCAGGGCGACAGGACATCCAACGCAATTTCTCAGCCAGGTCTTCAGGATCGTGTTCATGCATCAACATGCCTGTGACATGATGCTGAATCATCTCAGGCATTGAGGTAAACGACGTCTTCCAGTCACCGGGGCGTCCAATCACAGGCAGACCTGCTGCCATCGCTTCAAGGATCACCATGCCATAGCCTTCGTAAACCGAAGGCAGGACAAACACGTCCATCGCCGCGTAGGCTTCGCGGAGTTTTTCATCATGCAGTGAACCTGCCATGATCACACGGTCGGATAAGCCGTTGGAGCGAATCGTGCCTTGAATCCGCATCTTGTCCGGACCTTCACCGATGATCAATACGCGGTCCTGCGGGCGAAGCACACTGGGGCAACCACAGGCATTGATCAAATGCGGGATGTCCTTGCAGGGATCAAGTCGACCGACAAAGCCAATGACAAACGCATGTTCGTCAATGCCGAAGGTTTTTCGCGCCAGTTTCCTGCTGGGCATTTCCTGGATCAGCTCCGTGTCCGCACCGCGAGGCACGACATGCACGTTGTCACGCACGCCGTAACAAAGCGTGTACTGTTTACCCAGAGACCGGCTGGCGACGACGACTTTGGCAGCACGCGTAAACGCCATTTGATCAAACCAACGCAGCAAACCACTGATTTTCATGGTCTCAATGTGCTGTTGGTGTTCCCAGACTTTATGCATCGTCCCCGGGCAACTGGGGGGATTGTAGATCACGCGATCACCATAACCGCAGAGAATCGCTGCAAGCGTTGCGGTCGGTTCGATGGTCCAGATCCATCCCTTGGGCTTATGTGCAGAGAGATGTTTCATCCACATCCGCAGTCGCGCCAGGTACGGCCAACGCCAGATGATCGGCAGATTGTTTTTAAAGCGGTGAATCGTGAGGTTGGGAATCGGTGATTCGGTTGCAGCATGATCACCACGGTTTTCCGTGAGTACCTCCACGTTCACATGCTCAGCAGCACGGGAAGCAAAACGCCACAGATGTTCTTCAACACCGCCGTGACGTTCAGGCCAGAATCTCATGTACATGATGGTCAGGTTTTTCATGCTGCCACTTTCTTCGGGTGGATCAATGCGTGACGAATATCCGATGAGGCAAGCCACCAGGGCTTGGTGATCACCTTGGCCCAGAGACTGGCGCCGGTGCGCATTTTTGCCTGCTCGATGGCGTTGAATCGTTGGCGGTATCCAATGTTGCGAATCAGCTTGATGCGATCCGTCATGCCGAGCATCAGTTCATACCGATGTGCCACTTCAATGGCCTGTGTCATGAGGTTGATTCGATGTTGACCTTGCCAATGATCCGCGGAGACTTGTTCACGCGACAGAAGCATGTCAACGATCTGTGGCTGCTCACCCGAAGCCAGCAGGCGACAGTAGATCGGAAGAG
>JBICHS010000203.1:0-3455 GCA_043101135.1 Phycisphaeraceae bacterium JB051 | reverse complement strand
AAACCTAAATGTACAAAGCTTCTTATTGTTAAATATCATTCTGTTATTAAATATATGTAAACCAAAATTATCATTGACAGTCCATTGCTTTCATATTAGGATTCCCACTTACCAATGATACAGCAAACCACCTATTCCAACATTCACAGTGACAGCAAGGACCTACTAGGCCTGCTACTACTGTCGGTGCGCGGATAGGCCATTGCTGGATTCCCGAATCATTCGGGAACAACCCACTCAAATGCAACGCCCTGTCTGTCCACCTCATGCAGACAGGGCTTTTTTTTTGATTTTTATGAGGTAAACACTAACATTGCCGGACTTTGAAAAAGGATAGATGACCGGCACAACCAAGGAGACATTCCAATGTCCGACTCCCAGATGATCCGAATCTTCGACACAACGTTACGCGATGGTGAGCAATCCCCAGGCGCAACGCTGAACCTACAGGAGAAGATCGAGATCGCCCGCAAGCTTGAAGCCATGGGTGTCGATGTCATCGAAGCCGGTTTCCCGATCACCTCGCAGGGCGATTTTGATTCCGTCTCCGCCATCAGCCAGGAAATCCAAAATTCCATCGTCTGTGGTTTGTCGCGTTGCGTGCCCCGTGACGTGGAGCGTGCAGGTGAAGCGATCAAGAAAGCCAAGCATGGTCGCGTTCACGTGTTCTGTGCGACCAGCAAGATTCACCGTGAAAACAAGCTCAACAAAGCCATCGACGAGATCATCAAAATCTCCGTTGAATCGGTCAAGCAGGCTCGCCAGTACACCGATGACGTGGAGTTTTCCCCCGAAGACGGTTCGCGTACCGAGCTGGACGTGCTCGTTGAAATCACACAGGCCGTCGTCGAAGCCGGTGCCACCACGGTGAACATTCCCGATACGGTGGGCTATGCGACGCCCCAGGAGTATGGCTACATCTTCAAGTACGTCCGCGAGAAATTGCCGATGCTCGATGAGAAGGGCATCTATCTCTCGTCGCACTGTCATAATGACCTGGGCTTAGCCGTTGCCAATTCGTTGGCAGCGGTGCAGAACGGTTGTCGTCAGATTGAATGCACCATCAATGGTATTGGTGAACGTGCAGGCAATGCGTCACTGGAAGAAGTCGTCATGGCCATGCGCACCCGTGCAGACTATTACAAGGGCTATACCACGCGGATCGACCCCAAGAAAATTTACCCGCTCTCACGGATGGTCTCAAACTTCACCGGCCTGACCGTGCAACGTAACAAAGCCATCGTCGGCCAGAATGCCTTTGCTCACGAATCAGGCATTCACCAGGACGGCATGCTCAAAGACCGCAGCACATACGAAATCATGGACCCACGCGAAGTCGGCATCCCCGAAAGCAAATTGGTTCTGGGCAAGCACTCCGGTCGTCATGCATTCCGTGATCGCTTAAACCAATTGGGCTATCAGCCTGATGATGAGCTGCTTCAACGCAGCTTCGAAGCCTTCAAGGCGTTGGCGGACAAAAAGAAGGATGTCTACGACGAAGACATCGAAGCCATCCTCGATGAGCAGATCGGCAAGACCCGCGTGCTCTGGGAACTCGACCGTTTCCAGGTTACCAGCTCAAGCAATGACACGGCTATGGCCATGGTCAGCTTGAAGGATTCCACCGGTGAACACCGCATGGAAGCTGCAACCGGTGACGGCCCGATAGACGCGATTTACGAAGCGATCCAACTGGCAACCGGGGTGACGGTCACACTCGAAGACTACTCCACGCGGGGCATTACCGGTGGTAAAGACGCACAGGGTGAAGTCTCGGTCAAAATCCGTCATCACGACCGCACCGTGCGTGGCCGCGGGCTGAGCACTGATGTGATCGAAGCCGCTGCCAAGGCATACCTCGCTGCAATCAACCGCATTAAGGTGTCGTCTGAAGCCGTGGTCGATGAGTCGCAAGACAAAGCCGCCCAGCCGTAAGCACCTGATTTAAGTAACACCAAACATAAAATTACCCAGGCCGCCAGATACATCAGGCGGCTTGGGAGTTTATTGCACATTCAGAGCTGATTTAATCATTAATTTCCATTTGTAATGTAAGTTCGTCATTCCCGCGCAGGCGGGAATCCAGTGGCATTCTGTTGACGCTTGCACATAACACTGGACTCCCGCCTGCGCGGGAGTGACGGGAAAAAGAGATCAATTGTTTCAACGGCTTTACTCGCATCACATGTGATGCGTTTTCAACCACGAAAGTGAATATCCCCATGTCCAACGACAAATCCACCGTCGACGAAATCCGTGCGCGCTTTGATCAGGATGTCGAGCGTTTTTCCAATCTTGAAACCGGTCAGACCACGGTCCCTGATTCCCGGCTGATGTGGGAGTTGGTGGCAGACACTGCATCAGCTGTCCATCCCAACGCAACGAGCATGCTCGACATCGGCTGTGGTGCAGGCAATGGCTGTCTCTATGTTTTACAACAAGTTCCCGACATGGACGTGACGTTAGTTGATCTGAGTTTACCCATGCTCGACCGCGCCAGGCATCGCGTTGGGGAGCAAACGCAAGGCAGCATCCGGACCATGCAGGGCGATATTCGCGACCTGGACTTAGGCGTTGGGCAGCATGACATCATCATCTCCGGCTTGGCGCTGCATCACCTTCGCACGGCTGAGCAGTGGCAGCATGTCATGGGCAAAGTCAGCCAATCCTTACGGCCCGGTGGGAGTTTCTTTCTCGTGGACATGTTTAAATTTGATGAACCGGCGGTACAGGAACTCAACTGGCAACGCTATGGCCAGTATCTGATGATCCACAACGATCAGGCGTTTCGGGACAAGGTTTATGACTATGTCCAGAAGGAAGACACACCGTTCTCCGTGCCGTTTGTGAGTGGGGTGATGCGGGATGTTGGGTTTGAATCCGTTGAGATTTTGCATAAAAAATGGTTTTTTGCTGCTTTTTGGGCCCGTAAATCATAAAAATATACTGCAACGGTTTACCGGATTGACAGGTAGTGACTATAATCCTGATAGTTGATGAACCCGCTTCGGAAGGAGTCCGAAGCACCAACCAAAACAACCCATGGAGGTAAAGCACTTGACACAAGTGGATGGCCCGGCAGTTTCGCCCCCGGTAGTTTCCAAGGGCACCGTTACCAAATCCTTTGTGCTGGACACCAACGTCCTTCTGCACAACTCCGCTTCCTTGTTCATGTTTGATGACAACGAAGTTGTGATTCCCTTCGTGGTTCTTGAAGAACTCGATAAATTCAAAAAATCAAACGACGATGTCGGCCGCAACGCACGTCAGGTGATTCGTCACCTTGATGGTCTGCGCGAAAAGGGCAGTCTCGTTGAGGGTGTGCAATGGAACGGTCACAAGGGCACCATTCGCGTGGAGTTTGCCCAGGCGGATCGCCCGCGCGCTTTGCATGAAGAAACGCCGGACAACCGCATCATCGCGGTGGCGTACAATCTCAAAGAGGCAGGCAAAAA
>JBICHS010000202.1:0-7324 GCA_043101135.1 Phycisphaeraceae bacterium JB051 | reverse complement strand
CCAGCCGGAGTATGAAGCGTGCCTGTGTGTTGCACATGATCAGCCGGTGATCCGTCAATGGAAACTGACGCAACGCTTCTGATCTCACATCCAGACGCACACCACCAACCTAACCAGACGTATCACCTGTAACGTCTGTAGCAGCACCAACACATCAAACCGCGTCCCAATCAGTCCGTTCTGCTTATCACGTGTCCGTAATCATTCGATCTGTCCCGTAAGGATAGGTCCCAATATTATGATGACACGCAAACTCCAAACGTTCATGCGCAACCCCGTTCAGGCGGTCAAACATCGTCTTCACGTTGGTAGCATCGATGCTCAACGTGCACTCAATGCCCGCGGCAAACGCATCTGTGACAATCCCATCTTCGTTATGGGCAACCAGAAATCCGGCACCACGATCATCGCGGCCCTCATGGGTAAAGCCGCGAACCGTGAAGTCACACTGGACCTCAACTATTACAACGAAAATCACCCCGCGGACTATTACGACGTCTACGCACGCACGACCAGCTTCCGCAAGTTCCTTGAGATGAATCGCATTGAGTTTGCAAACCCCATCATCAAAGAACCCAACCTCACGCACTTTTACGCCGAACTGAAGAAGTTCTTCCCGCTGGGACAATTCATGATGATCGTCCGCGATCCGCGAGACAACATCCGTAGCATTCTCAACCGATTCAAAATCCCCGGGAATCTCGAACAGCTCACCGAAGAACACCACAAGCTGCTCATCAGCTCCTGGCCGATGGTTTTTGACGGAACATGGTGTGGGCTGGATGGCAAAAACTATATCGAAATGCTCGCACAACGCTGGGTTCTATTCGTGCAAACATACATGGCACATAAAAACGAAATGCTGCTCTGTCGCTACGAAGACTTCCTTCAGGACAAAATCGGTGAGATTCATCAAATCTGTCAGGATATGAAAATCACCGTCACCAATGACATCCGTGACCAGGTCGATGTGCAGTACCAACCCAAGGGTAACCGTAAAGTCGATTGGGGCGAATTCTTTGGCAAGGACAATCTAGATCGCATCAACGCCATCTGCAAACCGGCCATGGACCTGATGGGTTACCAAATCGATCAACGTGGCATTAACCCGCAAGTCCATCCGCGTATCACCAACAAACTCCTGAATGAAGAACAAAACAAGCAGCCTTCTGCTTGATCAAATAAACTTCTGAAAAAGTAATAAACCTCACCGCGACAAATGAATCACGGTGAGGTTTATTGTTTGGCGCAAACGCAATGCGAATCACAATGCCTTGTCACTCTCGCGGCACGGATTGCTTAACGGCATCACAAGCACAAACTCTCATGTCCCAAGAGGGACACAAGGTGAACACTCACACCAATACCGCAGCTTCACTGCACTTATTCTGTTGCTGCATCATTGACCATTCCGATTCAAGCATGCCATAGACATAGACATCATGCCAACGACCATGTCGCCAGATATGATCGCGCAATGTTCCTTCACGGACAAAGCCAACTTTCTCATAGACATGAATCGCCCGATCATTGCTGCCCAAAACATGTAGCAGAATACGATGCAGGTTCATCTCACGAAAACCATAACGCAGGATCAACTGCATGGCTTGCGTACCATAACCCGCATTCTGAGCGTCTTTTTCACCAATGAGAATACCAATCACACCACGGCGGCTCACAGCATCGATACGATGCACCCCAACCGTGCCAATGATGCGCTTTTGAGATTTGAGGTAAATACCAAAGATCAATTCTTCACGACTGGTATTAAACTGCTCAATGATTTTAGCTTCCTGTGGAGCATTGATCGGCCGGCGCATGCCCAGCGTGGACCAAATCTCAGGATCATTGATCCAGGTGCGCAGTCTCGGTTCGTCCTGTGGCTCGATCGTACTTAATGCCAACTGATCCCCGTCATAGTAAATCACAGACATGATTGATTCTCCTTATATTTCGAACTGTCTGTGTGGTGAAAATTAAATACGTGGCGGCAACTCCAAAAATAAAAAAAGCCCTGCGATGATGCATTCACCGCAGGGCTTAAGATCGTTTATCGACTCAATCAAAACCTACGATGATGCTCCGGGATAGCGGCCAATACGCACAACAAGACCATGAACCGGCTCGGCGGAACAGGCTTGGGCATTGGTATTGAATTGCTTCATCGTCGACTTCATATCAAACAAATCTATGTTGGTTTTGATAGTGACTTTTATATTCACGAAGGCCAGAGAATATCGACACAGACAACAGGTGTCAACGAAAATTTATTTTGCCTTGGCATCTGCGGGCTTATCAACGAGAGCCTTGGGCGTGATTTGAGATGGATCAAGTGATGGTGTTTTCTTGGATGGCATGACTTCAAAAAAGATCAGTAACCAAATTACAAGCAAGACCAGCATCGTCCCCAGAAAGACCGGCGACATAAACCAGCGATGGATTACGCCCGGGACCAAAGGACGATGCGTAAACTGATCAGCTTGCTGCCGTGTCAATCGCATGCGTGCATTGATCGCCCATCCGGAGCCTTCGAGCATGCTGCTTAAATCACGGCGCATGAGTTTGAGTAACGCGACAATTGCAACGGGGATCATGACTGCAACAACAGCAGCCAGGAGCCCGCCGAGCATTTTCAACGTGCCGTTTTTGGCAAATATCTGTGCGATGTATGCCGTCGCCGAACCCAATGCCGCGACTGCAACCGAACCTGCCGCAAAGACACCACCGGAGACGAGGCTGGGATTGGCTGGGGTCGCTGCCTTGTTATCCGTTGTGGGTGTATCGCCTGCGGTTTGGACTTGTTTGAAAGCATCGTCGGTGGCTTTGTCCAGATTTTTTTCAGCAGACTGGGTGAGTTTTTCAATCTTGCCTGAGATTAACGATGCGATGCGCTTAAAGGGTGAGAGCAAGGCTTCGGTGAGACTGATGGGGTTCTCGACAATGTGAACGATTTGGGCATCGCGCATTTCACCTTTGAGATTATGGAAGATGCCACGCTTACCGATGCAGAGATTGCCTTTGCCTCCTGAGGTAACCGGGAAAGCCAGTTCCATGTCCGGTTCACCATTAATGCCGGTAACTTTGACGTAGATGACGAAGATATCACTTTGCTCGGTGGCTTTGATATGTTCCTTACGGTCTTCGGTTTGAATCGCCATGTTGAACCAGCGCCCATCCATGACCAGAGAACCATGCTCGAAGATGGCACGCTTGTCTTCATCGTAAAGATAGGGAAAGCTCACGAAGTTGTTAACCAGTTCGATGATCTTGCCTTGATACAGAGACAATTTTTCGACCATACGAATCTCGTTGAGTTCGATAGCCGTACCGAGACTGGTGTCGATCAACTCACGAATGGATTGAACGTGATGATCCTGGCTGAGTTGAAGCAGCTGATCAATACTGAAGGTAACCACGGCACTGGCGGGTTTGTCGGTGACCCATTGGTCGTAGTCTTTGAAGGCTTCGTGAATCTGTTGCC
The DNA here is from genome assembly GCA_043101135.1 of Phycisphaeraceae bacterium JB051. Lineage (GTDB taxonomy): Bacteria > Planctomycetota > Phycisphaerae > Phycisphaerales > Phycisphaeraceae > UBA7800. The sequence goes on along the minus strand of JBICHS010000202.1, from coordinate 3,843 downwards.
ATTCCTTGGCGGTGACATCGTCGGTGTCCATCTGCATGGGTGCGAGAATTTCATCAGCAAAGCGTTTGAGCTGCTTGATGTAAACGGTATTGGTCGGCTGATCAAAACGATACACCTGATCGGGCGTTGCCTTGGCGATGGGCGCATCACGAAGCAAAGACCGTACGGAGTTTAAATCCTCGAAGTTTGTCCCCTGCACGCGCTCAGCAGGCAGTGCAAAACGTGAAGCCAGATTCGGGTCCTGTGTCAGGGCAAGACACTGAGCGAAGTAGCTATCAAACTTGGGTGCAAGCGTCCGGTAGAGTTCATAGGCTTGTGGAATCTGATCACCAAAGCATGCAAGCGATTCACGCGCGGATGCTTCACGGTTAAGCCATGCTTCATACTTCTGGACTTCCGAAAGGAACATGGACAGCTGTGCCGAGCCCACACCTTTTTGACCACTGGGATGATCTGCCCCGCCGGTGACAAGGATGATGGTTGTCAAGAGTTTGACGAGGGTTTCTTCAGTCGCTGCATCGGGAAGCACGATCCCTGCTTCGGAGACCTTGGATTGTTCGATGGTGGTTTTGAGTTGGCGGATATCCTCAAGGCTGATGGTCAGCTGATCTTCCTTGCCCAGTTGCGCGAGGATGGTCTGACTTTGGGCGAGAATTTTCTCACCTTCATCCGTGGTGATGTCGATGGCATCGAGTCTGAGTGTGCAGGTTTGTTCGTCAATGCCCTTGGGATCTTTGAGATGATCAAGCACCCATTTCACAGCCTGTGTGATTTCGTCAGCACGAATGCGGTCATTGTGATCCGTATCCACCAATGCCAGAAAAACCGGGTCCGTACGAAGGCCGCTGACCGGGGCACTGGTTGCAATCCAGTGCGCTTTGTCGATTTCAAGAACGCCTGCGAGGCCTTTGCAGTCGGTGATCTGCAAGTGTTCGACGCGACCGATCCGCTCAAAGTGAACCTGTTTTTCAATGTGCATGATGCGTATCAACCCAGTTGGATGAAATTGTTGTTGAACTGATGCAGCTTATCGTCGGACTTTCTGCGCCCGGTGTCAACGACTGTAACGGTTAGGCAAGCCTCAAAGCGTCCGATAGCCATAAAATCAGTTACCAACGTGATAAAACAGGCAAAATAGTGGCAATGGGGAGAATCGAATCGTAATTTTCACACAGATCAACTGAACCTGCTTTTCGGAGCAACCGTGAAACACGCATTCGAACAACTCAAGCCCAACGGATTCTCGCTGATTGAACTGCTGGTGGTCATCGGGATCATCGGCCTGCTCATCAGCCTGCTGTCCCCGGCATTGCATGGCGCTCGACGCAGTGCAATGAAAACACGTTGCATGTCCAATGTCCGCCAACTAGCCATGGCGTGGAGCGCCTTCCCTGCTGACAATGACAACAAGATCGTCTACGGCATGCCTGATGACAACATCGGGTGGGTCAAACGTGGCGACGGACTGAACCCGATCCAAAACGGCAAACTCTACCCCTATCTCAAAAGCACCGACGTCTTTCATTGTGAAGAAGACAAGGCAGGCAACACCCGTAGCTACTCCATCACCGCACCGATGCGCGGGGAAAAATGGGATCGGCATCTGACCAATCCCAATGACTCATGGGTGCAATACGGGACCGACGACTTTGCAGAAATCATCACGCCTTCCAAACAGCTGGTCATGCTCGAAGAACTGGACATGCGCGGCTGGAACGTGGGCTCCTGGATCATGTACGCACGGGCAAGTCGCAAGTATCAGTGGATCGACTATGTCGCAACCTTCCATGGTGATGGCACCGTCATGGGATTTGCCGACGGTCACATGGAATACTGGTACTGGCAGGACAAGGACACCCTTTACGCTTCTTACAACGACCAGTTTTACCTCAACGATCAGGGCAATGAGGACTGGTTAAGACTGCGAAATGTCTACCGTAGTCTCAAAAGTGAAAATGATGTCCCCGAACTGATGAACCCCTAAGCGAGGCACCCACCATGACACAGACGGCAACACCTCATGTCGCTATCGAACACAGCAGTGCCCCAGCGAAAAAACGCGTCAAGGCATCAAGCAGTGTCAAGCAATCAAGCAGCCGCAAGCCATCAACCGGCAGTGACAAGATCACTGCGCAAAACAAATCCAGCCAATCATCGTCAAGTGACAAGCGTTCGAGCAAGACAACGGACAACACAAAAACCAAACGCCCAAGCCGCCCCAACAGCAAGGCTGATGAGAAGATCAACGCTTCCTCACGCAGCAGCGATTCCGAAGCATCAAGCAAGCGTAAACGTCGCAAATCACGTGACCCCAAGTCACTGGAACGAAAGCTGCTTCAACAGGTCGAACGTACGCAGGCAGACATTGACTCACTGGTCGATGAAGTCATCTGCACAGGTGAACGCATCGTCGGTGATATCAAAGACGCAGTGGATGACCTGATGGGCTATGACTCGGAGTATGCACAATTTCTTCTTCAGCGTGATGAAGAAGAACGCAAGCGTCTGGAATACATTGAAAAACTCAAGCGCAAGGAAACACCGCTGCAGCGTCAGCAGCGCAAGGCACGTGAAGCGCGCATGGCCAAACGCCATAATGTGCGCAACGAACTGTATCGCGATGACCGCACCCCGATTCAGCGTCTGCGTGATGCCATCAAGTCCATCAGCTTCAAACAGATTTGCAAGAAGCTCGAACAGCATGGTCTCTTGATGCAACGTTGGCAGGCGGCAACCTTGGCGACATTGATGTTCATGATGGTGGCTACAAATCTCACCGTCATGGGCAAAGGTGGCGATATCCAATCTGCCCCCAACAGCTACACCGCTTACTGCACCAACTGCAATCACAAGTATTCACTGAAGCGATCGCTTTTTGAGGAATACTCGTTCTATGACGTGCACCCCCAGGACTTCAAGCTTCAGTATCACAAAGATCAGCCTGAATATCCGGCATGTCCTGAATGCGGCGTCGTGCATCAGAAGCTCATCCTCGTCTCTCGACCAGATCGCGATGAACGCTTCCTGCTGGCAACCAACCCGTTATTCGAAATGCCTATCGACCAGGAAGGCATCCAGAAACTCAGCGAGAAATACAACTGATTTGAATGACTCATCCATCCCGTTATTGTCGGAGGCCTGCCGACTTATCAGTCACGGTCAATAAATACCGAGACGTAGATTCCATACCAGTTTCACACTGCACTCCATTCACCACTGGTAAGTCGAAGGCCGAGATAACGGGATGAGAGTTAAATTTCGTCCGAATGGTAAAACCGCTTGCGGTTTAGCGTGAACACACGGTTTAAATACACATTCTCAATTCAACCCCAAACGCTCCAACTGTTCACTTGGCGCATCACAGGCAACCAACTTCTCGCGCAACGCCTGTTGCATCCGTTTGAGTTCATCCGGTTTTTCAGTCGCCACGTTTTTGAGTTCATTGATATCGGCTTGCTTATCCGACAACCATGTCTGCGTGGGCCAGGAAGCTGTCTGACATGAGCGTGAAATGCCGTCGTATTCACCCAGGTCATAGCCACCCATGAAACGACTCAGATGATAGCCGTACCAATTGAGCGGCTGATTTTCTTCGGACTTGGGCGATTGATGCAGAATCCAGTTGCCATCGGTGATGGTGATGCTCTTGCCAAACTGACCTGCAAGTAAAAACTCACGTGTCGTCGCGGTGTCGTCTTCCAGTGTCGGCAGTAAATCCACACCATCAAGTTTCACATCTGCTGGCAAATCCTTACCCATCGCGCTGAGCACGGTCGGATATATATCCACCAACTGCACGAGTTGATCACGACGTTGACCATGCCCCAAGGTCGGGTGACACAT
>JBICHS010000201.1:0-11033 GCA_043101135.1 Phycisphaeraceae bacterium JB051 | reverse complement strand
TGCGGTGAGTTGGGTGATGGTCAAGGTTGGGCTGTGAGTGTTCAGATGCGATGAGGTCACGCGGGCTTATCCCAGCTGCTGTTTTTGCTGCTCCAGTAGATCTTGAAGCGTTTGCTTTTCCTGTGCTTCACCACTTTGCGGCTTTGAGACTTTCTCCAACCACTCACGCAATTGCGAAAGGCGGTCCTTCCACTTCTTGGCGGTGGCCATGTAATCTTCAATCGTCTTGGCATCTTCCTGATCAATCACCGGCGGCTGGGAGGGTTCGACTTTCCTGCCAACCAGTGCACCTTTGACTGCACGTTTTTCGCCACTGGTCGCATCGACGAAGGTGACGTTGTCCATGCTGATGCGCTTACGCAGCAGGTCCTTGCCGGAGATGTTGATATTCACGGTTTGGGCGCGGAGCAGGTCGGTGTCCAGCGCGTTGGGGTCCGCCATGGCGAGTTTTTCGATGGTCATACGACCTTCGGTTAAATCAATCTGAGCGTTGGCAACATCCACCGTCGCGCCGTTGGCACGTTCCAAGGCACTGATCATATTGTTGGTGACAATCTGATCGGTGAAGAACATGCGAACAATCACCACCAACACGCAGAACAGCGCAACGCCGATCACACCAACCCAGCGGATGGCTTTGAGGCCTTTGGTTTGAAGCATTTCCTGATAGGTCTTCTTGGAGCCTTTACCCATCAGAACCCACGTGAGAAATTTAACCGATCCCTTGGAAGACCACTTCTGATAGGCTTCGGAGCTCTCTTCGAGGTTGGCCATTTTCGTGCGATAGGATTTCACGGATTTGATCAACAGCATGCCAAGCACGATCCCGAGGATCAGGCCGGTAAGTAAGCCACCTGTGACGACGTAGTATTCAAAGCCAAGCAGGGCAGTCACCGGTGCATTGATCAGCGACTTGAACAAGCTGGTCGTCGGGCCATCCAGTAAGGCACGGCCGATCGCAAAGGTCACCGGCATCAGTGGGATGGAAATGGCCTTGGCGAGTAAACCTGTTAAGCCCGTGATCCAGATGTTGGCGTTGAAGATTGCGAGTAACAGCAGCAGCAAAATGATCATGCCCGCAGCTTGCGTCCAACCGGGCATAAAGCCGAGCATGCTGCCCAGAGCGGTTGCGAGAATGATTTGAGCGGGTGTGGTATTGCCGCGAAGAATTTTGCCGATCTTGCGAGTAATCATGATGTTCCTTTGGTGTATCGGTGGCCCGGATGTTTCATGGGGTGTTCAGACGTGTGTATTTTACTATCAATCTCACGGAGTTACTGATGTTTGTCAACTGCTTAACCAACATTCAATGATGGACATTCTTTGATACATTGCGTTTTGCAGTTGTGCGATTGAGGGTACTCCTATTGTATTTGTTGTGAGTTGCTGGGTTTTTGCTATGAATCCCGATGTTTCGTTGATTGGTCTGTTTTGTTCAGATCACAGGCTATACTGATGTTTACCAATTCATTCATTCAAGGAGATACAAATGACTCGCACGCGTAATTTATTGGCCATGATGTTGGTGGTTCTTTTGGTTGGTTCGGTCCAGGCACAGATCATTGCAACGGATGATTTTGAAACATCAACCATGACCGACAGCAAGATCACCGGCGGGACGGGGTTTGATGGTGATTGGGCATTGCGTGGTAAAGCCAAGACAGACTTTGCGATCGTTGAGCAATCACTGCAATATGACAATGGTGACATCAAAGTCGATGGTGGCAAAAAGGCCTTGCAGTACGTTGCAAGCGATAACGGCATTGCTTTGATGGCGGTTCGCAACCTGCCAACGCTGAGCGATTCTGTCTATATGAGTTTTCTCATCGAATCGAGCAATAGTACTGATACCAACGACTTTTTCCAGATCGGCTTTGATGCAGGCAAGTCCACTGCGCCGAATCTGAGTGTGCTACTTCAAAGTAAGTTCTACCCGCGAAGCAGCACCAAGACCGGCGGCGCGCCATCACTCATGGCTGTGAAGCAGGGCGAAACCTTCCTGCTGGTCATGAAGGCAGAGCGTGTCGAAAACACCACCAATTACGATCAGGTGACGCTTTTTGTCAATCCAACGAGTCTGGATGAATCAGCCAACAAGTCCGTGTTCCAGAACAAAAATGCCGGCATCAGCCAGATCAAACGGCTACTGATCCGAAAAGCATTCACTGAATCGGGTGACACATTTACCGTCGATCAAATCCGAATCGGCAAGACCTTTGAGAGTGTCGTCAAGTAACACCGAATGGCTAACCTGGGGATGATCCTGCCCAGTGTCAATGGGATAAGCTCGATGCGCGAGCATGACTATATGCTGGCTTTGCAGGTAGAGAAAAACCTTGTTAGCGTTGTAGCTGAGTCCGGGCTGGTGGTTGGAGACTGTCGGCTAAAGCGGATCAAGCCATAGCAGATATGGAGACTGATGTGGGAAAGAACCTTGATGATTATCTCGACAGACCGTTTGAGTACATTGTTTCGCCTCAGAAAATTCGGCAGTATGCTTTACCCTCTTTACTGGCCGCAGACGATGGCAAACCTGTGGCCAACGTTGAACAATGGGAAAATCGACGACGCATGAAGTTGCTTGATGCGTTTAGGCATCATGTCTACGGCACAATCCCCATGCAGCTTGATGACCTGGCTTTTGAGCGCGTCAGTCATGATCCACAGGCGCTGGACGGCAAAGCGGACTTTCGCATCATCCGTATCAAGATGACGCGCAATCATCAAAGCCATACGTTTGATCTGGAGCTTTACACGCCTAAAACAGACAAGCCGGTTCCTGCTTTTTTACTGGTGAATAACCGCCGTCGCACCCCCGAACCTACCGATCCCAATTCGGGCTTTTTCCCGGCACGTAAGTTGATCGAAGCAGGCTTTGCAGCATGCGAGTTCAACAACAAGCAACTGGCTGCGGATAACCATGAGCACTTCCATGAAGGTGTTTTAAGGCTTTATCCTGAATTGCTGGAAGAACCCCACGGCCCGCGAACGATCAGTGCCTGGGCCTTGGGCGTGATCCGATGCGTGGACTATCTGGTGCAGGACGATGCGATTGATGCTGGGCGCATCAGCGTGGTTGGGCATTCGCGTGGGGGTAAGACCGCGTTGTGGGCTGCGGTCAATGACCCGCGCATTGCCATGACATGTCCCAACAATTCTGGTTGCACGGGGACCGCCATCGCTCGGCGTCAGTTTGGCGAAACCATCAAGGACATCAACAATCAATTTCCCCACTGGTTTAACGATGTCTATAAGCAATACAACGATCGCGAAGATGACCTGCCTGTGGATCAGCACATGCTCGTTGCCCTGATGGCGCCACGATCGGTTTGTGTTGGTAGTGCCATTGAAGATCATTGGGCGGACCCTGAAGGCGAGTACTTGTCCCTGGTGCATGCTTCGCCGGTGTACAAACTTTACGGTCTTGATGGGCTCTCTGCAGCTTTGCCGGTATCCGTTGAGAAGCAGGTGCTGGGGCAGAATCTGTCGTACCACATTCGTCATGGTGGTCATGGTCTGGAAGCATACGATTGGCAGTGTTACATGAATGCTGCCCGCGAGTTTTTGGAAATCCAATGACGGATAGCTGCCACGCAGTCTCGTGATTTTTGCCTACAATATGCTCTGATCGGTCTATGAACCATGTCGGAGTGACGTTGTATGCAGCTTTTAATCAGCCCGACCAATCTCAGTGAAGCGAAGCTGGTTGCTCAAAGCGGTTGCCCCATTGTCGATATCAAAAATGTCGATGAGGGCTCGCTGGGCGCACAGCCTGTTTCGGTGATCCGACAGGTGATTGCTGCAGTGAGATCAAGTGACGCCAAGGTCAGTGTTGCCATCGGTGATTTGCCCTGTTTACCGGGGACCGTGAGTCTTGCTGCCCATGGTGCTGCGACACTTGGCCCGAACTTTATCAAGGCAGGTTTGCGGGGCGCGACCGATGCGAAGGACGCCCGTGCGATGATCCAGGCGATGGTTCAAAGTGTGCATGATGTGGATCAACGCATCATCACCGTCGCCTCCGGCTATGCCGACTTTCAGCGCTTTGATGGCCTGCATTGGCAGGACCTGCTCGAAGCGGCAAGCCAGACTTCGGTCAACGTTGTGATGCTTGATACGTTGATCAAAGATGGGCAAACGCTCTTTGATGCGATGTCGATGCCGGACCTGCATCGCTTTACAGGGCTTGCCCATGAAGCAGGCTTTAAGGTCGCCTTGGCAGGTTCCATCAACATGAACCATCTGGATCAACTCCGCGAGATCAATCCCGATATCATCGGCATGCGTGGCGGGGTTTGTCATCAGGCAGATCGCACACAAGGCATCTGCTCGCAACGTTTGACCCAACTCCTTAACACGCTGCAACACCAGCCGACTGTGCACACCGGAGCATGAACCGTGATTGATTGGCATCTGATTAAACTCGGTGGCTCGGTTATCACGCACCCGGATCGCGCGGGCAAGTTTTATGCATGCAATGTCCAGCGGATTGCCCGGGAAATTGCTGCTGCCTCCAAGCCCTGCATCCTCGTCCATGGCACGGGGCATGTCGGTAAACCACCTGCCATCGAGCATGGTTACGCGGACACCGGCATCATCTCTGCCAACAACACACTGCTTTCCGTACAGGTTCGGCTTGAGCTGCGCCATCTGCATCAGCATGTGTTGCGTGCGTTGTTGGATGCTGGGATTCGAGCCTTGCCAATGGATACCGCGACTTATTTCAATGATGACGGTTCGGATTTCAGGCAGCCGGATATGGCAGTTAGTTTGAAACAAGCTGTCGAAGCAGGATGCGTGCCGGTGTTTCATGGGGATATGGTGCAGCTGCCGGACCATCGTTTTAAGGTGGTCTCCAGTGATGCGATCATGTCGGTGTTAGCAAGATATCTCAAGCCCAAGACTGCGTTACTTCTCACGGATGTTGAAGGTGTTTATGCGGCTGATGATGTTCAGGCAAAACAGGTCATTGACACGTTAACGCCAGCCAATCTTAAAAAGATGCAGCAGCAGGAATCGGATCAACAGGATGTGAGTGGGGGGATGACCGGTAAAGTGAAACATGCGATGTCGATGGCAGAACATTGTCAGCAATGCATCATTGCAAGTGGTCTGAAAGCGGGCGTGATTTCACGGCTCCTTGCAGGTGAGTCCGGTTTGGGGACGCGCGTTTTGCCTGAAAATTAAGCCTTTTTTGACTTGGCTTGTGAAAGTGCATCACGCATGGAGGCCTTGATCAGTCGGTTCATGCAACGTCGCGCATGTGCTGCATCCTGTCTGTCAATCGCTCTGGCAAGTTGAGCATGTTTAAGCCACAACCACGCCAGGTGATGCAGATTTCGGTGATGACTTTGGTGGCCGAAGATGAACTGCTTGACATGTCCCTGCATGATGATGGATTGGGCAAACGGGTTGCCTGCAGCTTCAAGAATCAACCGATGAAACCTCTCGTCAGCGGCATGATATTGAGCCAACGCTTTACCTTGCATGACCGGCTTTTGAGACTTGCGGAAGCTGTGGATCGCACGGCTCATTTTTTCGACACAGCTTAGTAATTGCTTCGCGCATTTCTCGCTTCGCTTTTTCGCAGCTTTACTCGCAGCCATCGTTTCAAGCGCCAAGCGGACTTCGTAGATATCCTTGATCTCGCGGAGTTGCGGCTCGACGATGTACGTGCCACTGGAGGGACGCTGCACCAATAAACCCTCCCGCGCCAGCCGCTGAATCGCCTCGCGCACCGGGGTTCGGCTGTACCCCAGCTCCTTACCCAGCTTGGTTTCAGAGATACGCTTATCCCGTGGCAGGACACCATCAAGCACCATCGCGCGAACTTGCTCATAAGCGCGCTGACTTAACACCGGACTGGATTCAGAGCTGCGACTGGGGGACATTGACACCTCGTGGTTGAAAACGAATTGAGAAAAAGTTCATTAAAACCGGTATACCGGATTGACCTTGGGCAAGGCACGTCTAAACTGTAAACCTGTATACCGGTTTTTGCAAGGCCGATTTGAAACATCCACACCCAACACGTCACGGTATGTGAGTTATGAATACGCAAAACGCAAATGATCCTGCCATGCTGGCCCCTAAAGTCTACATCCGTCAGTTTCCTGAAACCTTAAAACCACGGCAATTTCAGGGCATTCCCGGCATTGCCTGCACATCCGATCAGACCCTCTGGGCGACGTGGTACGGCGGGGGCAACAACGAAGGCCCGGACAATTACATCATGCTTGCCAACTGCCCTCAAGGCGGGGAATGGACTGAGCATTGGCTGGTTGTAAGGCATGATCATCCGCAGGTTCGCGCGTTTGATCCAACATTATGGGGGGACCCGCAAGGTCGCCTCTGGCTGTTCTGGGCGCAAACCGAAGTGGGGCGAAAGTTCGGCGCTACTCAAGACGGTGATCAGAGCGTGCCAGGCAGCAATAACATCTGGGACGGCCGCGGCGGTGTCTGGGGCATCTGCTGTGAAAACCCAACCGAGCAACCTGAAGTCTGGCAGGAGCCCTATCGTTTCTGTCATGGCATCATGATGAATAAGCCCACCGTCGATGAGTCGGGCAACTGGCTGATGCCCGCGTCGATCTGGAATATCAGGCCCTTCGATCCTGCTATGGATGAATCGCAACGCGGCCCGACAGTGGCTATCTGTGATGGGGAAACACTTCACACGCAGATGCAGGCAACGCCCGGTCACGTGCCTGATCTGGTCTTTGACGAACACCATGTCCTGCCGATGAAGGACGGACGCTGGGGCATGTGGATTCGCACGCTCAGCAATGAGCGCGTTGGCGCGGTGAGCTACTCATCGGATCGTGGCAAGTCATGGACGGATGCAGAGCTTTGCAGCATTCCCTGTCCCAACAGCCGCTTTTACATCGGTCGACTTCAGTCCGGCGCACTGCTTCTAATCTCACATAAAATCAGTGACAAAGTCCGTGAAAGCGACAGTCAATGGCCTGCCCGTTCGCATATGACCGCATGGGTCTCCGACGATGAAGGTCAGACCTGGCATGGTGAATTACTCATCGACGAACGTGAACAGGTTTCCTACCCGGATGTTGCCATTGCCGATGACAGCAGCATTCACGTGATCTACGATTACCATCGCTATAAGGATCGACAGATTCTGCACGTTGCTCTAACTGAAGATCAAATTCGGCAGGGCAAAGCGCCTGTTACGATCAATGTCGTGAATCAGGCGACCTGCCCGTTGGATGACTAAACAAAGGCATCAGCCATGCGATCGATTTTTCTCAATCAGGATGACGCTCATTTTTATTCCTGTCATCCCACGTCCGACATGACAGTCCAAGGGCTTGAACGTCTGGTTGATTTTTATGTCACCGACACGCAGGTCGCTGGTTTACTCTTTTGCACCAATCTCCAAAAGGCGCTCTTTGACAGCAAAGTCTGGGAGCCACTGTATGCGGACTATGATCCGGACGCTGGTGCTGATCAACCGTGTTTAGCCAAACTCAAGCCGGCGATTCGCGAAGTAGTTCCCGGCGATCATGGGCGCAATTGGGTGCACAATCTTTGGGTACTTAATCGCAAGCTTGGCATCAATCATCATCAGGTTTGGATTGACCGCTGCAGACATCATGGCATTGAAGGTTGGCTGACCATGCGCATGAATGACAGTCATGGTCTCAAGGAATTTGAACGTGATGCGCAAGGCATTGAACCTTGCGGCGAATGGTTGATGCTCTGTCCTTCCAGACATTGGCAGGAAAACCCACAACTCAGACGAGCCCCATGGCGATGCGAACGCAGTTGGGAGGGTTCGTACAACTACGCATTGCCTGAAGTGCGCGATCATCACATGGCATTGATTGATGAACTCTGCACCACGTTCGACTTTGATGGTCTGGAACTGGATTGGATGCGTTGGGGGCTGATGTTTGCTCCCGGTGATGAAGCAGCGGGGCGGGCAATACTCAGTGACTTTGTGCAGCAGGTTCGCAGTAAATTGGATCAGGCCCAAAAGCGCGTGGGGCATCCCATTCGACTCGGCGTACGTGTACCCTCCGAACCACAGGAGGCGCTGGCCAACGGCTATGACGTCCCGCGTTGGGTGCGTAGCGGCTGGGTGGATCAGGTGGTCATGTCATCGTTCTTCGGGCAGGCCAATCTCGATATCCCCGTGGAATTCTGGCGATTGATTCTTGGTGATGATGTGCGTTTGATCGCTCATGTTTCAGGCGTGGCAGCACCATATCCCGATGCTGGCGTGACCGTTGGGCATCTGGATCATCAGTATGGCAGTGCTTCATCGGCCTTGCATCGTGGTGCGGATGGCATCTATCTGTTTAACGAGTGTTACACGGAAAGCTCCAACCCAACCGAGCTCAAAACCATGCTCGCACATCAGGGCTCATTGCAGACGTTGGATCAGGTGCCCCGTCGTTACCCGGTGACCTTTGCCTGCCATCGTGCGCCCGGTGATGTGCAGCGGACTTTGCTTCCCATCCCGATCTCGCCGCCTTCGATTGGTCGTGACATGGGGCGGATGGAGCATAACATCACGCTGCGAATTCACATCGGGCGCAAACCTGCCACGGGACGGGCGACGTTGTTGCTGGGATTTTGCCCGGACACACCGCAGCTTGATATCGTTAAACTCCAGGCAAGAATCAATGGGCAGGCTATCACGCCGATGGATGATCGCCCGACATCGGCCTTCGAAAAGAACACGATCAACTTTGACCATGATTCGCTTGAGACGATCAGTCAGTGGATTGGTTTTGATTTGCCGTTGGCTATGTTACACGATGACACAAACGTGATTGAGTTTTTACCTGCTGAGAGTTTTGATGGCGTTGCAGGTGAGATGCGTTGGGCCGAGATCGTTGTTGAACCTTCATAAAGATTGAGATGAATCATGTCAGAGACTTTGTACAACGGGATTACGTTGCCGGACGTTTGGCCGCCTGTCGGATTTGATAATCGTGGCACAACGCCACAGGTTGTTCCGTATCTGGACAATCATCCTGATGTGATTGATGTAAGTGTCGGGCGTCAATTGTTTGTCGATGACTTTCTGATCGAGCGTGATTGGAGCGCGATGACGCGCGTGTATCACAAGCCGGATAAGTACACCAACAACCCGGTCCTCACGCCACAGTCAGCGGAAGAAACCTGCCCGGACTTCCCGTCGTGCGCGATTGCCAAGAGTGGCGGGGTTTGGTTTGATGATCTGGATAACAAGTTCAAGATGTGGTACATGACCGGCTATCTCGGCTATGCCGCGTTGGCTGTCAGTGACGATGGTGTACATTGGGATCGGCCGACGTTTGATGTCGTACCGGGGACGAATTTGATCCTGCCCAAGGATATGCATCCTGACTCGGGGAGTGTGATCATTGACCACTTTGCAAAGGACCCATCGGAGCGATACAAGATGCTGCTGCGTGAACCCAACCCGCCGGGAAGTGCCTGTTTCCCGGGGCTTTTGCTCACTTCTCCCGATGGTATCCATTGGAAGCAGGTTGGCAAAACCGGCGATATGGATGACCGGAGCACCATGTTCTACAACCCATTTCGACATCAGTGGGTTCAGAGTGTCCGCCTGTTTAATCAGCCTAACGGTCGCATTCGTGCTTACAACGAACACCCGGACTTTGTGCAAAGTGGTGTGTGGGATAAGTCGCAACTCAACGCATGGCTGCGTGCGGACAATCTGGATGTTGGCAAGTTCATGCGCGCTGAACTCTACAACTTTGATGCCTTTGCCTATGAGTCGGTCATGATCGGTTTTCATCAAATCCTGCATGGCCCGCCCAACGGCGTGGGGGAAAAGACGGGCTTGCCCAAACTCACCGAGTTGTACTTGAGCACCAGCCGGGATGGCTATCACTATCACCGCCCCGATCGCACGCCCTTCATCGGCGGCCGTCGCGAGTATGGTTCGTGGGAGTATGGCTACGTTGAATCCAGCGCGGGGATGTGTCACATCGTTGGCGATGAGCTGTGGTTTTACTACTCGGCTTTGGCGGGCAATCCCGATCGCATCACCGAAGATTGGCGCACCAACGGGACCTATGCCAACGGCAGTGTCGGGCTGGCCAAACTCCGTCGCGATGGCTTTGCTTCCATGCGTGCGATGTATGACGGTGGAACAGTCCGAACCCGCAAGCTCAAGTTCACAGGCAAACAGCTTTTTGTCAACGCGAACACCGTCGGTTCCCTGTTGACCGTGGCTGTGCTTGATAATCAGGATAAACCCATCACCGGCTTGTCTCACGAAGATTGTGTGGGCTTCATGGGTAACAGCACCTGCACGCCAATCCGCTGGAAGACGCATGACCTTGCTGGGCTTGGCGATCAGAAAGTTCGCCTTGAATTTAAATTCCGCCGAGGTGATCTCTACGCCTTCTGGATCACCGATGATGCCCATGGTAAGAGCGGTGGCTTCATTGCTGCAGGCGGCCCAGGGCTCAAGGGTGCCAGGGATATTTAACTTCGACGCAGTTGTCGCATTGAGCGCCGGGTGTAAACCCGGTGCCCCCTGTGCTAACGTATACACAACGGGCACCGGATTAACATCCGGTGCTCAACTTTTAATATCACGACACGATGTCCCTGCGCGGGAGTGACAAGAAGACGAAACACAGCCTCTGCTCCTCTCGTTGTATCCCTTTGCGTTAACTTCATATCACGATCCGAGAATATCCAATCATCAAAATGAATCATCATTGACTTACGGTCTTATACGTATAATATCCGTTGATTCAGTTGTTTTTAGAAGTGTCATCCATGCATGATGCTTGGTTTGAACGGATCGGCAGTGATGGCAAAGTCCAAAGCAAAAACCAAACCGGTCACTTCGCGTGATGTGGCTAAACGTGCTGGGGTCTCTCAGGCGACGGTGTCTTTAGCCATGCGCGGTTCGGATCAGGTCAGCCAGAAGCGCATTGATGAGATTCGACAGCTTGCCCGCGAGATGGGTTACTTCCCGCGTGCTGCAGGGCAGATGCTGCGCAATCGCAAGACGGGTTATGTTGGCCTGATCATGGCTGCCAAAG
>JBICHS010000200.1:0-6135 GCA_043101135.1 Phycisphaeraceae bacterium JB051 | reverse complement strand
ATTCGTCCGGATGGTAAGCCGCCTGTGGATTGGCGTGAATTTCTGCATGGTGGCGTACGTTCATTCTCCAATGCCTCCTGTCTGGCTGCCTTGGCGACAACACCTTCGCAGTTTAATGTCTATTACGACGATCCCGCGATCATCAACCGTGCCATCATCAGTTCCTTCTATCACTTTGTCTCCATGCAAGGCGATGACCTGATGCGTGAAGGCACGTTCCGTTCAAACAACTACCCCCTGACGCATGTGTTCTTTTCCTATGACGGTGCTATGGCGCACCCGCTTGTCCTTCTCAAAGACAAGCTAGATAAACAGACCTATTCACTTTGGCGTGAAGCACTCATCGCAGCGGGGGACAAGATCGCAGACTACCAGGCCTACCAATCCAATCAGTGGCAACACATGATTCTTGGTCACCTCAATACCTATCTGGCAACCGGTGAAAAACGCTTCCTGGGTTACTTCGAACGACAAGCCCGCGCATTTCTCACCGGTGCCTACGGTCGAGATGCCAAGTTCGGCCAACATCCCACCGGTTACTATCTTGAACAGTACGGCCCTGATGGGAACTATGACCATCTCAATCAATACTGCATCGTGGCTGCCTACATGGAATACCGCAAACTCAAGGAAGCTGATCCGGCTTTGGTGAAGCTGTATCACGATGGTATTCAGAAAAACCTGACGTTCAAAAGTTTCTATTGGCTTCAGCAGCCGGACAAAGGCATGTCCTGTCCTAACGCTTTTGATTGTCGAACCACGTCACTGCTGTCGCATCCGAGCTATCCCGGTGACTATCTTGCCAAAGGCATGTTTGATCTGGCGTACACGCGTTGGGCCATGGTTCGTACGCCTGAAGGTTCTGCCGGCAGCGCTTTGATCATGCCGCATCAAGCCAATAACCCGAAGTGGGCTCAATTGCAGATTCGCACCATGCTCCCACGTGGCCCACGAGCATTTGATCGCCCAAACATGTCCGGTGCCTGGACGCCACACATCATGCAAGCCTATTTTGAGCAACCTGAAAAGCCCAAAATGGTGACGCTTCCCTGTGATGGTCCAGACAATACATGGGAACTGCCGGGACACATCGCATTCAAACGTGGCAAACTTTTTGGCACCGTTTTCTATGCTGTTGACGGCAGGGACTCACATGCCAATCTCCAAGGCAAGTTTGGTGGTGGTCCCACCGTTCTCTGGGCGCGCGACTTGGGCATGGTCATCGGCTCCATGATGAATACTAAGCGCAACAAAATTGATGACGAGAATGATCTGACACGCAGCTGTGTGTTTGGCACCATTCAGAAAACCAAGCATTTTTACACCGGTGATGAAGTGCCCACGCTCAAATGGGTTGTCCCGGGTAAAACCTTCCAATTGACCAGTTCACTACGTAAACCGCGTGGGGAATTGGTTTGGCAGTACACATTGGAAGACAACGCTGTGATCGTCTCAGCTGCGATGGATTCAAACATGATGACCGAAGGTTGGATCAACCTGCCGTTGTACACCGAGGCTGCCGACTTGCAGGCAACATTGATTTCGCCACAGACGCTTGAAATTAAAAAGGGGGCTTCCGTAATGCAGATGACCAGTCTTAATGGCCAACCCCTCAAACTCACCGAGGCGCGTTCGACGACGCACAAGATGGTCCAGTGTCTGCAAATTCCCATGTCGAATAAGGGGGATTTTGCAGGTGTCCGTATTGAACAGATCCAATAATCATTCGTATCGGAAAAGAAGATGAAGTATTGCTTCGTAATGTTATTATCACTCTGTCTGGCAACCACACTTTTTGCACAGTCAGCGAACCAACCCATGACCGTCGGTCCCCTTGCGGTTGATCCGGCGGCAACCATCTATGTCGTGGTCGATGACGAACCGGTGAATGTCCGGCTGACCATCAACAAAGGGCATCGCAAAGAGGGAGACCGCGTGATTGTCCGCGCGTATGACCCGGATGAAAATCTGACATTCTGGCAATTTGTCAAACCCGGTCAGGTACGTGATGCCCTGGGGCCTGGGGATATGGAAGTCTATGGCATCCCGCTACAGATTCCCGTCAAGCCTCAGCCACATGAACTGATGTATGACACAACGCTTTTTCTCAAAGGCAAAGGTGTACATCAGATTCGTCTCGTCGCAGGTGCTAGAAATTCCGTTGCAACCTTGTCATTCTCCAAGACTGTCGGCTATGGCATCAGTTTCCAGAATGGTTGGTACACCCCGTGGGACAGCAATCTCACCAAAGCTTATGCCTATGTCCCGCCGCATGCCCAATATCTCACCGTGACTGGAACCCCTGTTACGGTACTTGATGAACAAGGCAGAAAACTCATTGATGCCAATGAACAAACCAAGCGTCAAGATGCTGATATCAAGTCCCACAAAACCCTGTTGACATTCGATCTTCCCAGCAGTGACGGATTTAAATTCCGTGCTTCGGGTTTCCCTGTCATTCTCTGCCCGACGAAAGAAGCTGCCAACGCGATCAAGGCCTCTGTCATTCAAATGCAAGACGGCACGGTTGTCACACACCAATTCCAGACGAAGATTCCCGGACTGTTAAAGCAATTGCTCAAGCCTGAAAATGTCGGTGATGCAGAAGCGTTGATCAAACCGATGGAAAACTACCGTGATGGTTATCTGGCCAACCCAAGCCGTAACCGATACCTGCTTGGACATCACGCTTTTATGCTCGGTGTTGCTGATGTATTGCGGGATCAGAATGTTGATCCTCACAGCCATTGGGCCGGTAGCTTTGGCGGTGACAAATACGGTTGGCAAACGCGCATTGATAAACCGTTCCCGCAAAACCGATGGGATACCCTCGGCAGTATCAAGGGCCTTTATGCAGGCATTTCGCCGGGTAAGTCCTATGCTGAAAGTCTGACTCATGCCTACGAAATCGAATCATCCATTAACCCCTATCACGGCAAAAAAGAATTGCTCTATCGTGTTGCTGCAGCCTGTCTGAGCGATCTGATGGTGCTGGGGGAAGACGAGAACATGCGCGGTGTCGGCGCGGACAACACGGACTATGCGGGCATGATGGCTTTTGCCGTTGCTCAGAAAACGTTCCCGCCTTACGCCGAAGTCGCCAGGCACATGTCCCCCGAAGTGCAAGCGGTTTGGACCGAAGGTCTGCGTCGTATCGTCGATCGCATGTACACCGAAAACATGGTTTCCTGTCGCAATCAGTCTTCACATTACCTGGTTGCCTTTGAAGCCTTTGCTCAGGGATCAGGCTTGCCACGCTATAAGCAATTGTCACGCGAATATGCCAAGCGTTTTCGTGATGAGGCACATCCCAGTGGTTACCAGATTGAACAATGTGGCCCTGATGCCAGCTACATCGGCATGACCCATTGGCACGAAGCGGTCTACTACCAGATGAGTAAGGATCCGACGATTCTTGATGCTTTGCGTGACAGCTATGGTTTCTTTAACAAGACCGTTGCACCTGAACCCGGGAACACACGGATGCTCGGCGGGTTTAATTTCAATCATCGTGTTGGCGATGGCTTTTACTTCGAACAATGGGGCGGCGCAAAGGGAATCGTCAGTGAAGTCCTGCCTGAGGTGGGGGTCTGGTCTCGCATCGGCTTAAGCGATGATGAGCAAAGAAAAAAAGACGCGGAGATGATCACCAGGGCCTTGAACAATCCGCCCAAGTCACATCACTCGAATCTGAATACCGCCCGTTACCTGTACTACTCTGATAAGCCGGACACCTCTGCGAAATTCCCTGCTGAATCAGAAACACCTTTTATCGATAATCACAACGATGAGTTAATCACCGTCCGTCAGCCTGGATACTACGCGGTGGTCTATGTCGGGCATCCCGCACCGTCTGATCACTATATCAGTAAGCGTAAGGATTATCGCATGCCTTATGCCAACGATATGGAGAACAAACCCGGCAACGTGAACAACCGAAAAGTCACGCCCTATGTCGGTGGCGGGATGTCCATGTTCTGGACGCCCGAATATGGTTCTGCCATCCTCAGCACCAACTGGTCGCCGGTGTATCGCCATGGCTTGGTGGCCCAGCAGCATGATGATCTGCGCTATTGGGAAGATTACTTTGCGAATGATTTTAAGATCAATGAAAAAGCCCGGTTGCTCATCGTTGATGGTAAAATTGAAAATCAACCCTTGAATTACAAGCGAACCTATCGCTTTAATCGTGAGTCGATGGATGTTACCTTGGAGTTGACTGCGACCAAAGACCTGGCCCTGAAGCGACTGATCGAAGTCTTCCCGTATCCCGCCGGGCAGGTCAAATCCAACGGCGTGCTTGTCACGGCTGATGGGAAGTCGCAAGGTCAGATTTCAGCCGATGAACTGCAGATTGCTGACAAAGCAGGTAACGGGATTCGTATCAGTTTCGACGGTGAGCAGACGCTGACTTTCGCCAATCCCGGGATGCGTCGTCATAGCCTGCAAATGTGCCGCGTTGAGCTGGCATTGCCTGAAAAATGGGAGTCCGGCAAGACGCATACACTAAAATACACACTCAAACCGATCTCACCTGCATCGAACTGAAAATCGTCAAAATAACTCAGGCTAAAAAGTAGAGGCGTTGATCGTCTCTACTTTTTTTATTTGTTACATGAATGTCAGTTAAGAAAGTCCTGGTTACGATTGACTTTTAATCAGTACATTTGTCAGAGCCGTTTTTCGCCCAAACTACACCCATATTCCATCAGGTAAAAACATGATAAAAGTTTAGAGTTCGTCTTTAAAACCTCATTATTCATATCGATGTTCAAATATTGCCTCATAATATTCAAACCATACGCACGTATGGATTTAGGTATGACAGGTGAAGTAATATGCCATCCGTAAATGAAACCATCGACGAACATCCTGGACTTCCAGTCGTTGACAGCTTGATCAGCTTTGATCGTTTTGGTAATCCCGATATGGATACCAACATCTCTTGCCCATCAATTCGTGATGTTCTGAGTGAAGCATTGATTCGTGCTCAACTCATAGGTCGTAGCAGTGGGCCGTGGTATCTGGGGCGCCCATGGTCGGTTCGATTGGTTCGTGGTCCGATCAGCTTTTTCCTGGTCAAATCCGGCCAATGCAATATTTATGTTGCTGAGAAAAAGCAAACCGTTGAGCTTAAACGCGGTGATCTTTTCGTCCTCACGCAACCTTCTGAGCTTGTACTCAGTGATGGTGATGTTGATATCACACAGGCAAAGTCCGTCATCGAGCAGGTATCCGTCGAAGAACTGGAAAGTGGCAGGGCGGTACACTTTGGAGACGCACAGGGCGTTACCACCCATCTACTCACAGGCATTCTGATTTGTCACTATCGTGATCAGGTTTCGCTGATGCCTGCTTTGCCGGACTATATCCATCTCTCTGCTGATGTGATTGAGCAGTCCTATACACTCAAACAGATTTTTGATTTACTTGAGTTTGAATCCACACAGGTTGAACCGGGTCATGTCAGTCTCAAAGCCAGTCTTTTGCAGATGGTTTTGATCCTTGCCTACCGTGCGTTTTTGCAGACCGTGGGCATTGATGCCGTCGAACAGCTTTCAAGTTTGGCAGATCCTGAAATCGGTCCGTTGATCACGCTTGTACATGTTCACCCCGGTTTGCCATGGTCGGTGGAGAATATGGCAGAGCGTGTTGGCATGTCCCGTTCAGCTTTTGCTGCCCGTTTTGTGGATCTGGTGGGTGAGACGCCCATGTCCTATGTGACGCAGTGTCGTATGCGACGTGCCGCGATTTTGATGACCAATCCGCATACCAATCTCAAATCACTTGCCAGACAGCTTGGGTACAGTTCTGAAGCTGCATTCAGTGTCGCGTTCAAGCGTTGGAGCGGGATGTCTCCCGGTCGCTACCGAACGCAGCGAATCAAAGCAGGACGTTGAGAGACACAGGCCATTTCGTTTAACAGCCATCTGTCGATAGCCAAATCATTTCGAATCGGTGTCTGTTCAGGCTGCCGCACCTATTGAACTGCTATCGGGCCGCTAGAGCAATACAGGTATTTAATTGCCATCTTTCGTTACTCCCG
This sequence comes from Phycisphaeraceae bacterium JB051, assembly GCA_043101135.1. Lineage (GTDB taxonomy): Bacteria > Planctomycetota > Phycisphaerae > Phycisphaerales > Phycisphaeraceae > UBA7800. The sequence goes on along the minus strand of JBICHS010000200.1, from coordinate 89 downwards.
CGCAGGCCCGAGTCCAGTGGCATTTGCAATTTTCGACTGCTGCTAGCGTAATGCTGATGCTTTGATGCCCATATCCTAGATCGGAAGAG
>JBICHS010000199.1:0-5251 GCA_043101135.1 Phycisphaeraceae bacterium JB051 | reverse complement strand
CTGGCAAGATTCGCTGCCTATGATTAGCGCAAATACTTGCGCAAGTATTTGCGCTAATCATAGGCAGCGAATCTTGCCAGTCAAGGATTTTGATTACAGGTTATTGGCAATTGCTCAAACACTGCCAAAACCGCCTTGGATAACCAACACAGCATCAGTGTGTTAAGTCAATTAAGGAAAATGACAGAATAAGCAGCATCCGACGCGTCATGGCGTGATCTGGATGATCTCATGGAGTTCAATGCGGGGTAAAACGATGTTGAGATTGCCTGCCTCGAAGGACACATCATCAATCTCACGATCACCCGGTTGCAGACGCACTTGTTGGGGGGCCTTTTCAAGAGTGACATCAATGACCAGTGGCCCAAGGGGTGGCAATTCGTCAAAGGTGTAGCAGTTTTGATCCGCATGATTGCCAGCAGAATTGATGAGGTTGATCATCAGATCACCGCCCTGCTGATTCACAGCCACATCCACCAGGTGTGAACCCTGCACCTTGGCAATCGGGTCGGGGAACAGTCGCTTGAGCATGTCCCCCATCACATCACGAGCAGCGGTCGTCCGCGCAGTCGCATAGCGTTTGCCAAGGTCCATATGAATCGCCGCGATCTGCCCCTTACCCATTGGCCGAATCGTGCATGCTGGTGTTTGCACATCCAATGGCTCAATGCGTGGGTAAAACCAATGCGTCACCTCAACGTCATCTTCAACCGCGGTGACATCCATCATCGGTGTTTGAAAGTTGCCCATGATGCCAGCCTGTGTCTGAACGAATCGCGTCTGATCATCAACACGCTCTGCTGTGACGCCAAGTTCTTGAGCAAAGTGTGCAACACTGTCGGGGCCGATGAGCAGTAACTTGCCACCCTCGGAGACGAAATCAAGCAATCGTGTTTTCATCTGCGAAGCGATGTGCTTCCATTCCGCAAAGACCAGTAACGGGAAACGCTCGATGTCTTCTTCCAACTGCCAGGGCAACGGGATTTGCACGGCATATTGGTTATCGAGAATGTTGCGGAGATGCCCTTCCATCGGTTCATAGAAACCATCCCATGGACAGAATAGTGCATCGGGTTGGCGGTAATAGGTTTCACTGCTGAGGATCAAACCCACTTGCGGGATCGGTGTTGCGCGATGACAAAACGTCTGACGTTGGCGACAGAAATCGATCATCCCCTTGGCCACCTGCATCTGCCATTCATAGATTGAGCCGTCACGTTTCTGCGTAAAATAAGCCTGAAACCCACCGCCCATGGCTAACACCGCTGCCGCTTCCTGACAAAGCTGGGTCACTGACTTGGTACTTGAATCACCTTGCGCCCAACGCCCGTTAAAGGCCCATGCCATCAGGTCCCACGGGCGTGGTTGACCTTCCATGATGCGTGCTTCAAGACATGCGCGGTTAAAGCCGTTGGTGGGTGTGACATCACCGGAAATAAAATCGACATCCAACGTCGCCTTCTCAGGCATGTGCCCGGAGAAAGCCCAGTTGCTTGCAATTTCAAAGTCAGGATGCGTCTTGCGCATTTGCGAGATGTAATGCGCAACGTAATCGTGAAAGCCCTGGCGATGAAATTGCTGCGCATTAAACCAATCCGGATCGTCTTTGTCAGTGGGTAGTTTTTTCTTGCCAGTCTGCTTCTGCCATGCCTTGCGTGCATGCTCAGAGTAATCCATTGCCAAGCCCCAGCATTCACCATCGATCCACACACCATCGACCTGATAATCATCAGCCAACTCGCGGAACATGGGGATGAGAACCTCATCGACATAGGGACCAAAAACCGAGGTGGAACCACGCTTGTAGGGCTTGCCGTCTTGATCCAATGCTGCCCACTGCGGATGATCTTCAGCGACTTTCTCGTCGACGACGCCTGAGTAATGCATGTACAGACTCACACCTGCTTGGGCGGTTGCCTGACGCCAGAGTTTAAGCGGGTCTTGCGTAAACCCCGGGGAAGGTGTGCCGACTTTCGTGGGATAGCTGGCATAGCCCGGATGCCCTTTGCAGTCGCACTGCACGTAGTCAGGCTTCGTCAGCGCGAGCATGTTGTTGAGCATGTCCAACGTCACGGTTTTGCCGACTTGCGTGCAATCCACGTTGGCATGAAAGTCAAAATGAAGTCCGACAAAACTCTCGGAACGCTTAAGGCGTTTGGGATGTGCTGACATGACAAAGGGTCTCCAGAATTGGAGGTCTATTCCAACATCTGAGTCTCAAATGTCAATGCAAAATCCGGGGATATTCTGTTTTTCGAGTCATTTGTTACAGCGCATCAAAGTAACGTCTTGTACCAGACGTTCATGTCTTCGAAGCCGCCAGCAATGTTGGTGTTGTTGATGAGTTGCCCACCGAAGATATAGCCCATGCGAGCGAAGGTGATGTTCATGCCAAAGCTCGGGGCGCGGGCGATGGTGTAGGCGGTCTTGATGCCGTAGCCGGGCATGGCATCTTCCATGGCGTGAAGCAGGACGGTTGCAAGCGCTTTTCCGCGTTCCTCGGGGAGTGTTGCAAAATCGGTCATTTCGGCACTGGCGCTACCGCGATCCATTTCCGATGAAGCCAACGCAACGAGCTTGCCATCCTGATTCCAGACGCCAAAGTATGCCACATGCGACTTCATGGTTTCGAGCAGGTAGGCCGGATCATCAATGGCAAAGGGATAAGTCGGGAAGACTTCCGCATAGACCTGGGCCATGACGTTCACATCTGCTTCGGTGCAAAGACGCATGGTATAGCCATCGGGCAACGTCCGTTTCTCGCCGCCTTGCCGACGACTGCGACAGGCTTCGAGGACTTCACTGTTGCGCGAAAGATACGCGGACTTGCGGCGTTTGTCTGCCAGGAAGCGACTCATGAAAAGCGCATCGCCCTTGTCCTGATAAAAGCCGGGGATGGAGGCTTCGAGTGCGAAACCGGCTTTGGCAAATTCCTGGCGGGCAATGCCGGGAATCTTGGTAAAGATCTTGGAGTAACCTTGCGCTTTTGCCAGTCCGACCAACTGCTCGGGCAATTCATGTCGATCAGCGGGATCGAGTTTCATGAGATAAACCCGGTCATTCATTTTGCCATGTTGGATGGTGGAATGCCCAATATTTTCGATGGTGTCAGTTTGCATATCGATGGTTGTGGTATCAGTCATGATGTTGGTTGTTGTACTTGCTGAAGTATGTCTGCGACATTGCCTGTTGCCTGAATTTCACCTTGAGAGAGGTACACGCCATGTGAGGCGACCATTTCGGCGAACGGCAAGTCATGGGTCACAATGATAAAACTGGTTTCACTGGAAAGCTCCGTCAACCAGGCAGCAAAGTCCTGCGTGGTCTGAGCATCAAGTGCTGACGTGGGCTCATCCAGCAACATATAGCTGGGTTGAAGCATCAACCCGCGAGCAATGGCAACACGCTGCGCCTGCCCGCCGGAGATCTGCGCGGGGTAACGATCTGCCAGGTCTCCGATTCCAAGTCGTTCAAGCATTTCTCTGGCTTGCTTGCGTGCATCGGCTAAGGACGTGCCAAACACTTTCTCCGGCGCCAAGGTGAGATTGCGTAACACCGAGAGATGCGGGAACAGATTCAGCCGTTGGAAGACCACGCCAAGCGTGTGACGAAATTCCAACTCGGTCATGTCCGCGATGTTCTTGTCATCGATATGAATCGAGCCAGACGTGGGCGTGAGAAAACGCGCGATGCAGTTAAGCAACGTCGTCTTACCCGAGCCACTTTGCCCGAGCACTGCAAAGACATTTTCCCGCGGGAACTGCACGGACAAATTCTTGAGTGCAGGTTCATCGGCATTGGGATATGTGTAAATCAGATCACGAATTTCAATCACGGTTATACCCCCTCTGCGCAATGCGACGTTCGAGCATGCTGGCAAATTTCATCAGCGGGAACGTCACAATAAAGAACATCACGGCAACGATGAAGTAATACTTGGTCGGTTCAAAGGTCACGCTGATAATCGCCTGGGCTTCGCGAATGACTTCTGAAACACTGATGACCGCGACGAGTGCCGTGTCCTTGGTCAAAGCCACGACACAGTTCATCAACGGCGGGATTGCAACACGAAACGCCTGAGGCCAGACCACATATCGGAAGGTCTGTATGCGATTCATGGCAAGCGCCTTGGCAGCCAGGACCTGTCCCTGATCCACACTCATCAGACCACTGCGGATGACTTCAGCCATGTAAGCCATGGCATTGACACCGAGTGTGCCGATCGCTGCGGTGAACGGTGAAAGCCCCAAACCCATCCAGGCAAAGAGCAGTTGGATGAGCACCGGCGTGCCACGTAAAAAATCCACGATGGTGCGCACCGGCCAATAGAGAATAACCATGCCACCCTTGGGTTGATTGAGAATCACACCACAGGGAATCGCAAGCACGAAGCCGATGGCAAGTGACGCGACGGCAATGGCGATGGTGACCGCAAAACCCTTGATGAGTTTCTTTGCGATCACCGCGTCGGACATGCTGGTTTTACCTGAACCGCTGACGGTTGCGGATAAGCCGAAGTACTTTTGATGAATTTTCTTCATCGTGCCATCGGACTTGATCTGATCCAGCGCGGTGTTGATCTGCTGTAGCAGCTTGGTGTCATCCTTGCGGACGGGAATCCCGATGTCCTCGGAATAAAGCATGCCACCGACGGGGACAAAGGGTCGATCCGCCTGTTTGATTTGCCATGATCCGACGAGTTTATCGGTGACGAACCCGGTGACACGTTGTTGCTGAAGCAGTTCAAAAATTTCCACTGAACTCTTGAGCGTGACCACCTCGATGCTCGGGTAGTTTTGATCAAGGTATTGCTGATAGGTTTCACCAAGTACCGCTGCAACTTTTAAGCCATCACATTCGTTGATGCTGTAGACCTGTGCAGGATTATCACGATGCACAAACAGTTGGGCACCGGAGTGATAATACGGCTTTGAGAAATTGACCTGTTTGGCACGCACAGGCGTGATTGCCATTGAGCCGATGATGGTGTCAAACTTCCCACCGAGCAAGCCAGCGAGAATGCCGTCCCATTCGGTCGCAACAAATTCGATCTCCCTGCCGATGCGTTTTCCGATCGCATTGGCGACATCGACATCAAAGCCGGCCAGCTCCCCTTGCTCGTTGTAGTAGTTAAACGGGGGGAACTTGCCAGTCAACGCGACGCGTAACGGGCGGGTGTCTTCTTGCGGCTGTGCGTGCGCAGGTTTGACCATCGCAACGAGCAAACCCCCGCAGCACACCAGCCACAGTA